>JANMFA010000487.1:0-2416 GCA_031377545.1 Hyphomicrobiales bacterium
CCGCGGCAAGCTGGGGGGTGCCTATCAGTTCGTGCATTTCATGGCCGCCACCATCGGACAGCTGCTGCTGAACGTCGCCGATCCAAAGACAGTGACGCTTTTCTTGCTGGCGGCGGCTCTGTTCGCGGCGTCGATCCTGCCGCTCGCCCTGTCGCGGGCCGAACCACCCGCACGGCCGCAAACCGCCCGGCCGGAACTCGGCTGGCTGTTGCGCAACGCTCCCGTGGCGGCGGTTGCAGCCCTCGGCGTGGGAGCGGCAAATGGATCGTTCTGGTCGCTGTTTCCGGTGTTTGGCGTGTCAACAGGTCTGAGCAACGGACAGATTTCACTCTTTCTCGCTGCAACCGTTTTTGGTTCAGCCGTGGCGATCTGGCCCCTTGGGCGCCTCTCCGACCGGATGGACCGGCGCGTTGTCATGGCGGGCCTGCTGCTGGCATCCGTTGTTTTCGAGCTGATCCTGCTGGCATTTGGCCCGGCATTGGGATCGGCAATGGGCGCGATCGGCTTCCTTGTCGGCATGGTCGCCATGACGATCTATCCGACGGCATTGTCACATGCCAATGATCGGGCCGGGGCCGAGCGCTCCTTCGCCATCGCATCGGGTGTGCTTTTCTTCTATTGCCTGGGTGCCATCACCGGTCCGATCACGGCTGTGGCCATGATGGAACGGCTGGGGCCACAGGCGCTGTTCCTGTTCATGGCGGCGATCCATGGGGGCGTGCTCGCGGTCACCCTATTGCGCATCTGGCAACGCGCGCCTGCTGCAAACACGACACAAACAGAGCCCGGGTTGCCGCCATAGGGCAAGTTGCCTAAAGCGGTTGCGACAGTCTCGACAGAAGGGCACAGACCATGCAGATCGACAGCTCCATCTCGGCCATCATCACCGGCGGCGCGTCCGGACTCGGCGAGGCGACCGCCCGGATGCTGCGCGCGAAAGGCGTCAAGGTCGGCATTCTCGACATGCAGGAAGAGCGCGGCAGGGCCGTTGCTGCCGAAATCGGCGCGGCGTACCATGTCTGCGATGTCACCAACGAGACCTCCGTGGATACAGCGCTGGCAGCCTTGCGTGCCATCAACGGCCAGGAGCGCATTACTGCAAACTGCGCAGGCATTGCGCCCGCCAAACGCATGATCTCGAAGAATCGTGAGACCGGCGCACTGAGCGGCCATGACATCGGCTATTTCATCAAGGGCGTCACCGTGAACCTGATTGGCACCTTCATCGTCACGGCAAAATCGGCGTTGGGCATGGCCGCGCTGACCCCGGTGGATGCGGACGGCCAGCGCGGCGTGATCATCAACACGGCATCGGTCGCCGCCGAAGATGGCCAGGTCGGACAGGCCGCCTACGCGGCCTCCAAGGCTGGCGTGAAAGGCATGACATTGCCGATCGCCCGGGACCTTGCCCAATATGGCATCCGCGTTTGCGCCATTCTGCCCGGCATTTTCATGACGCCGATGTTCGCGGGTCTGGATGATACCTTCAAGAAGTCGCTGGGAGCGAGTGTCCCCTTTCCCTCGCGCCTGGGCGAACCGGCCGAATATGCCAAGCTGGTTGCGGCCATCATCGACAATGACATGCTGAACGGCGAAACGATCCGCCTTGATGGCGCGATCCGGCTGGCCCCGCGCTGAATTCTAGGCATGCGCGCCTTTTCACCTGACCATCTCACCCGCCTGACGACCGCAGTGTTCAGCGCAGCGGGCTGGTCGGACGCCGATGCGGCGGAGGTGGCGCGGCATTTCACGCTGGCCAATCTCTCTGGCCATGACAGCCATGGTATCGGCATGCTGCCGCTTTACGTCCGCGCATTCCGGGATGGCTGGCTGAAGCCGACGAATACCCCTGTTGACCGCAGCAACACGGCGCCCTTTCTGGTCATCGACGGCCAGATCGCGCTGGGCCAGCCGACCGCAATGCGCGCGGTCCAGCGTGCAGCAGCCATCGCACAAGCGCACGGCGTGGCGATCCTCAACCTGATCGATGCGCATCATATAGGCCGCATTGGTGACTATGCAGAACAGGCGGCGGCACACGGCCTGATCTCGATGTTCTGGGTCAATGTTGCGGGCCGCCCCCCGATTGTCGCCGCGCATGGCGCGCGCGAGGGGCGCTGGGGCACCAATCCCCACGCCATTGGTGTGCCATCGGGCGACGGCCATCACCTGATTCTCGATTTCGCCACCAGCCGCATGGCCCATGGCAAAGCACGCGTGGCGCTGAACAAGGGCGAATCCGTTCCCGAAGGCTACCTGATCGATGCCGACGGCCAACCCTCGACCAATCCGGCCGCCGTGTTCCCGCCCTTGCCCATGGGCGCGCTCTTGCCGTTTGGTGAGCACAAGGGTGCCGGCATCGCCATGGTCGTCGAAATGCTTGCCGCTGGATTGGCAGGCGGCGCACTCATCAAGG
>JANMFA010000503.1:0-4039 GCA_031377545.1 Hyphomicrobiales bacterium
CCTTGATGAATCAGGAGCGCGCGACACAGGAGTGCCGGGATGAAGCATGGAACAGGGTCCAGGCCGGTGAATCGCAGGGTGGTCCTCGCGGGAGGAGCGGCATTGCTCGCGGCAGGCGCGCAACCCGCAAGGGCCGCCACAGACTGGTCCAGGGCCAGCCACGGCCTGTCTTTCTTCGGCGAACTCAGGCAGCCTGCGGATTTCAGGCATTTCGGCTATGTGAACCCGGCAGCCCCCAAGGGCGGCGTGCTGTCGATGCAGATCAGTTCGACAGCGGGCAACCAGAGCTTCAATACGTTCAATTCGCTCAATATCTTCATTCTGAAAGGCGAGGGTGCTGCCGGTGTGGGCGGCATTTTCGACAGCCTGATGAGCGGCACCGGAGACGAGCCGGATGCCCTTTACGGCCTCGTGGCCGAGCGCGTGCTGAAAACCGAAGGCAAGCCGGAGTGGCGCTTCAAGCTGCGCCGGGAGGCGCGCTTTCATGACGGATCGCCGCTGACAGCTGAGGACGTGGCATTCTCGCTGCAACTGATGAAGACGAAGGCGCATCCGGTCTATCAGCAGGTGCTGCGCGATCTGGTGGCGGCGGAGGCCGAAGCGCCCGATGTGCTGCGCGTCGAGCTGAAGCCCGACCCGCCGCGCGACCTCATCATGACCGTCGCCGGGATGCCGATCTTCTCGAAGGCCTATTACTCCGTGAAGAATTTCGAGGAATCCTCGCTGGAGCCACCACTTGGGTCAGGAGCCTACAGGATCGGGCGCTTTGAGGTGGGGCGGTTCATCGAACTGGACCGGGTGCAGGACTACTGGGCAAAGGATCTCCCGGTGAATGTCGGGCAGAACAATTTTGCGACGCTGCGTTGGGAATATTACCGCGACCGCACGGTTGCCTTCGAGGGCTTCAAGGGGCGCGCCTTCACGATGCGGCAGGAGTTCACCTCGCGGACCTGGGCCACGGGCTATGAGTTTCCCGCTGCGAAGGATGGCCGCGTCGTGCGCGATGCGATCCGCAGCGGCGGAGCCACCTCGATTCAGGGCTGGCACATCAACATGCGACGCGACAAGTTCAAGGATCGGCGCGTCAGGGAGGCCATCATCCTCGCGTTTGACTTCGAGTGGACGAATGCGCAACTGATGTTCAGTTCCTACAAGCGCACGACATCCTTCTTCGAGAACACACCGCTCAAGGCCGTCGGCAAGCCTTCGCCTGCGGAACTTGCGTTGCTGGAGCCTTTCCGCAGCACCTTGCAGCCGGAGGTCTTCGACGAGCCTTTCAGCCCGCCGGTCAGCGACGGATCGGGCCAGGACCGCACCCTGCTGCGGCGCGCCGGGCAATTGTTGCAGGAGGCGGGCCTGAAGCGCGATGGCGCGGTGCTGAAGTTTCCCAATGGGCAGGCTTTTACCATCGAGCTTCTGGATTTTGACCCCTCGCTGCAGCCCCATGCCGGTGGCCTCGTCAAGAACCTGAAGCTTTTGGGCATCGATGCCCAGCTCCGGACGGTTGATGCCGCACAATACCAGAAGCGCACGGACGAGTTCGACTACGACATGACCATGCGCAACATGGGCGGGACGTTGACGCCGGGGGATTCGCTCAGGGGCATCTATGGCTCCGAGGCCGCGAGGCGCAACGGATCGCGCAATCTGGCGGGCATCGCTGAGCCTGCCGCCGATGCGCTGATCGAGGTGATTGGCCGGGTGACGTCGCGCGAGGAGCTGAACACGGCGTGCCGGGCACTGGACCGGGTTCTGCGCTCCACCCGCAGCATGATTCCGGCCTGGCACAACGACAGTGCCTGGATGGTGTACTGGGATCTTTTCGGCAAGCCGGACCGCCCGCCGCAGTTCGCCGCCACATCCAGTCTGATGGGGGTCGTGTCCAGCACTTGGTGGTACGATCAAGAGAAAGCTAAGAAGCTGGGACTCTGATTCCGAATCAGTCGCTGCAATCATCGCCCGGAGCCCATGCTCGCTTACATCGCCCGTCGCCTGCTGCTGATGATCCCGACGCTGTTCGGGATCATGCTGATATCGTTTGCCATCGTGCAGTTCGCACCCGGCGGCCCTGTGGAGCGCGTCATCGCGCAGCTGCAGGGCAACAACACCGATGCCGCATCGCGCGTGGGTGGTGGCACGGGCGACCTGTCGGGCGGCGGTGGCGACGGCGGGGCCTATCGCGGATCGCAGGGGCTTGATCCGGAATTCATCAAGCAGCTGGAAAAGCAGTTCGGCTTCGACAAGCCCGCACATGAGCGCTTCATCAAGATGGTCTGGGATTACCTGCGCTTCGACTTCGGCAAAAGCTACTTCCGCGACACGACCGTGCTGCAGCTGATCAAAGAGAAGCTGCCGGTGTCGATGTCGCTGGGACTGTGGATGCTGATCCTGTCCTATTCGATCTCGATTCCCCTGGGTATCCGCAAGGCGGTGAAGGACGGCACGGCTTTCGATATCTGGACCAGCGCCATCATCATCGTGGGCTATGCGATCCCGGGGTTCCTGTTCGCCATCATCCTGATCGTGTTCTTCGCGGGCGGCTCGTTCTGGAACATTTTCCCAAACCGCGGATTGTGGTCCGACAACTGGGCGGAACTGTCCACCTTCGGCAAGATCAAGGACTACGCCTGGCATGTTACGCTGCCGCTGATTTCCATGGCGATAGCCGTGTTCGCCACCAAGTCACTGCTGACCAAGAACTCCTTCCTCGACGAGATCAAGAAGCAGTATGTGCTGACGGCGCGCATGAAGGGATTGACCGAGCGGCAGGTGCTGTACGGCCACGTTTTCCGCAATGCCATGCTGATCGTCATCGCAGGCATTCCCTCTGCCTTCATTCACGCGTTCTTTGCCGGGTCACTGCTGATCGAGACGATCTTCTCGCTCGATGGCCTGGGGCTTCTGTCGTTTGAGGCCATCCTCAACCGCGACTATCCCGTCGTCTTTGCCAACCTCTACATCTTTGCCCTGATCGGTCTGTTCGTGGGCCTGGTTACTGATCTCACCTACACGTGGATCGATCCCCGGATCGATTTCGAGTCGCGGGAGGTCTGATGCCATGACCGGTGGTGTGCTGACCGCTGATGATACGCTGCCCCTTGCGCCCCGACTGGTGCAGAAGGGCTGGATCAGGTTGACGCCGATCAACCGGCGCAGGCTGGACAATTTCCGGGCGAACAAGCGCGGCTACTGGTCGTTCTGGATTTTTCTGGCGTTGTTCTTCGTCACGCTGTTTGCCGAAGGAATCGCCAATGATCGCCCTCTTGTGGCCCGCTACAAGGGCGAGTGGCTGTTTCCTGCCGCCGTGAACTATCCGGAGGAGAAATTCGGCGGGTTCCTGGCGCAGACCGATTACCGCGATCCCGTGATCGCCGATGAAATCCGGGCCAATGGCTGGATGCTGTGGCCACCGATCCGCTTCTCGTACCGGACGATCAACCGCGAGACGCCGAAGCATTTTCCCAGCCCGCCGACGTGGCTGCTGCAGGATGCCGATTGCAAGGTGATCGCTGAAAAACGCGGTGGCTCCACCTGCCGCGACATCGAGTGGAACTGGCTCGGCACCGATGATCAGGGCCGCGACGTGCTCGCGCGGGCGATCTACGGGTTCCGCATTTCGGTTCTGTTTGGTCTGACGCTGGCTCTCGTTTCGTCAGTCATCGGCATCGCGGCGGGTGCGGTGCAGGGTTATTTCGGGGGCTGGACCGATCTGATCTTCCAGCGCTTTATCGAGATCTGGACGAGCCTGCCCTCGCTCTATCTGCTGATCATCATTTCCAGCGTCATTGCGCCCTCGTTCTTCGTGCTGCTGGGCATCCTGCTGCTGTTTTCATGGGTTTCTCTGGTCAATGTCGTGCGGGCGGAATTCCTGCGGGCACGCAACCTCGAATATGTGAAGGCGGCGCGGGCTCTGGGGCTCAGCAATGCCAAGATCATGTGGAAGCACGTGCTGCCCAATGCGATGGTGGCGACGCTCACGATGATGCCTTTCATCCTCAATGGATCGATCACCACGCTGACGAGCCTCGACTTTCTGGGC
>JANMFA010000507.1:0-3936 GCA_031377545.1 Hyphomicrobiales bacterium
AGACGGGTGGACCCCCGCAGGAATGCGATCAGCCGTGTATTGAAATGTGTCATTCCATCGTTCCCCATTGATCGCCGGGCGTCAGCGATTGATCCCTGCCAAAACATGGCAGAACAGCCTTCCCTTGAGAAGCGCCATCGCTGCGCTTTCGGTGATTTGTCCCGGAAGTAACCCTAACCGGGCTGTTCATTTTGCGGGGAACGCGCCCGGGCGTATGACGGCGCATGCTTCCCTCTCCTGTGCAAGAGTACCGTGCCCTTGATGCCTATCGCTTTCTCGCGGCGGCGATCGTTGCGCTGGGGCATTTCAATGACGGCTTCAGACTTGGCCTTGAGGCCCTCACGCCACTGGCGCTGCGGTTTGGCCTGTTTGTCGATTTCTTCTTCATCCTGTCGGGATTCGTGATCGCGCTCAACTATGCGGGACGCATCAAAAACCCTCGTGACTATGGCGACTTCCTGTGGCGGCGCGTGGCGCGCCTGTGGCCATTGCACGTGGTTGTGCTCGTGTTTTTCGGCGGACTGGGTCTTGTCGGCCACCTCACGGGATATCAGTTCAACAACCCTGAAACGCTCGATCCTTCCGGCCTGCCGTGGAACCTGTTGCTGCTGCACGCCTGGGGGACGGTTTGGCACCAGTCGTTCAACGTCGCTTCGTGGTCGATCTCGGCCGAAATGTTCGTCTATGCGCTGTTTCCGGTCTTCGCCTGGCAGGCGCGTCGCTGGCCACTGTCCGCGAATGTCGCGGTGGTCGCCCTGATCGTCCTGGCCATGATCCTGTCGCGGGATGCGGTCGGCCTGAGACCCTGGTATCAGGCGACCTACGATCTGGGCGCGTTGAGGGCCGTGCCGTCATTCCTGCTGGGGGTGATCATCCACCGCGCCGCCGTCACGCACACCGTTCCCCTGCGCGTGACATGGCCGATGGCGCATGGCGTTTTCGGACTGGCCCTGATTGCCATGCACATGCATGCACCCGCCGAGGCGGTGATCACGCTCTTCGGCCTCTTCGTCTTTGCCGCCGTTAAGGCGGAGGAAACGCAGCCCGAGACGTGGCTCTCAGGACCACAATGCCGTGATCTCGGCCAGGCCTCCTATGCGCTCTACATGATCCACATGCCGATGATGACATGCGGCATGGTGATCGCGCGCCGCACCTTCGGCCTTGGCGGATGGAGCGGCTGGCTCTTCGCGACGCTCATTCTCGCGATGGCGACCATGCTGGCTTTGTGGCTTTACAAGGGCTTTGAAGACCCTTGGCGGCGCAGGCTGAATGGCATGAGCCCGTTCCGGAAGGCTTCGGCGGGCGAGAAGCGGCTGAGTGCTGCGTAAGGGCAGAGCCCGTCATCGTTCATTTTGGGCGGCGACCTTTGGGGCGGTCTGGCTAAGCCTTGTTCATTATGGCAAACGCACAAAAAAAAGGGCCGCGCAAGCGCAGCCCTTCTCCTGTGATCGAACCTGAAACGGCTCAGTTCTTTGCCTTGTCCACCAGCGCCTTCTGCTTGATCCAGGGCATCATGGCGCGCAGCTTTTCGCCGACTTCTTCGATCGGGTGGGCGGCGTTGCGGGCGCGGATGGCCTTGAACGAGGCCTGGTTGACCTTGTTTTCCAGCATCCAGTCGCGCGTGAACTTGCCGGTCTGAATGTCGTTCAGAACCCGCTTCATTTCGGCCTTTGTCTCCGCGGTAATGATGCGCGGGCCTGTAACATATTCGCCGTACTCCGCGGTATTGGAGATCGAATAGTTCATGTTGGCGATGCCGCCCTCGTAGATCAGGTCCACGATCAGTTTGGTTTCATGCAGGCACTCGAAATACGCCATCTCAGGCGCGTAGCCAGCTTCGACCAATGTTTCGTATCCAGCACGGATCAGTTCAACCAGACCACCGCACAGCACGACCTGCTCGCCGAACAGATCGGTCTCGCATTCTTCCTTGAAGGTCGTCTCGATGATGCCTGCACGGCCACCGCCGTTTGCCGAAGCATAGGAGAGCGCGATGTCATGGGCATTGCCGGTCGCATCCTGATGGATGGCGATGAGCGTTGGCACGCCGCCGCCGCGCTGATACTCCGAGCGCACGGTGTGGCCGGGGCCCTTTGGCGCGATCATGAACACATCAAGATCGGCGCGCGGCTCGATCAGGTTGAAATGCACGTTCAAGCCGTGCGCAAAAGCCAGGCCGGCGCCCTTCTTCATGTTGTCATGCAGTTCGTCGCGGTAGATGTCGCCCTGCAGCTCATCCGGGGTGAGCATCATCATGAGGTCGGCCCATTTGGCGGCCTCGGTCGGCGTCATGCACTTGAACCCTGCGGCTTCCGCCTTCTTGCGGGTAGCGGAACCGGCCTTGAGGGCGATCACCACATCCTTGACGCCGCTGTCCTTGAGATTCAGCGCATGGGCATGGCCCTGCGAGCCGTAGCCGACGATGCAGACTTTCTTGCCTTTGATCAGGTTGAGATCGGCATCACGGTCATAATAAACGCGCATGGGAGTTTTCCTCTGGAGTTCTCAGGTCAGGTTTTTTGCGAAAGATTGTGGCGCGTTCGGTAAGCGCCAAGACGCGAGGGGTCAAGGGTTTGATCGGGAGAAGCGCGATATCGCATCATCCTCCCAGCTCCACCACCATGATCTCGGGCGGCACGCCCACCCGGATCGGTGCGATGGAGCAGCCCAGTCCGCTGGTCACCAGCAGATCGTGTCCGTTTTCGCTGAAGTGGCCGCGCGCATAGCGTGCGCTCAGCTCAGAGGCGGAGGCGGGACGCCATCCCAGCAGGTTGACCTGACCGCCGTGTGTATGGCCCGAGAGTGTGAGCGCGATGCGGCCTGGAACGCGCGGGAAGATGTCGGGCTCATGCGCCATCAGGATGGCGGGGGCATCATCCGTTATCCGGCTCAGCAGCAGAGGCATGTCATCCGAGCCGCGGGGGCCGGAGCGGCCATGGCGTCGGCGGGCCCACTGGAACGCGATCTGGTCACCGAGGCCGGCCAGCCAGAAGGGGCGGTTGTTATGGACGAGACGCACCGCCTCGTTCTCGAACACCTTGATGCCGACGCCAGTCAAGGCGTTGCCAGCGAAGGTGGGGCCTTGCATGGCGCGCATCGCGTCCTCATCCTCCCACCAGTCATGGTTGCCCAGGATGGCATGGACACCCAGCGGAGCCTTGAGGCGAGCGAGCTCGCGGGCCCAGTCCGTCGGGGCTATTTCACGATGGGGCAGGCGCTTGCCGGTGACATAGTCGCCCAGCAACAGGACGAGATCGCCGTCGAGAGCATTCGCGGCGTCCACGATGGAGCGGATGCGGCTGACGCTCATCCAGGGATCGCAGGCGTGGAAGTCCGACAGCGTGACGATGCGCAGTTTCAGGTCCGGCGGCCAACCCTTGGGCGAAATCGGATAACGCACGATGCGCGGCCAGAGCATCGGCTCGACGCCGACGGCATAGGCGCCAAGAGATGTCAGGCTCGCGCCCAGCCAGGCCGCGCCCTTCAGGAAGCTGCGGCGTGACAGCATCGATTCCGGTTCTCCCGTGGTGACCGGGGATCACAAACCATCCGCACCGCGCGAAATTGCGGCAACTCCGGTGCGGGATACTTCGACCAGACCGATGGCCGCCATCAGGTTGATGAAGCGCTCGACATCCTCTGAAGCACCTGTAACCTCGAAGACGAAGCTTTCGAGTGTGGCATCCACCGGCTTGGCACCAAAAGCAGTGGCGAGGCGGAGTGCCTCCATGCGGTGTTCGCCCTTTCCGCGCACCTTCACCAGCGCCAGTTCGCGCTCGATGGACGGGCCGGAGGTGGTCAGGTCCATCACCCGGTGCACCGGCACCAGACGCTCAAGCTGCGCGCGGATCTGGTCGAGCACGGCGGCCGTGCCGCGCGTGATGATGGTCAGGCGCGAAACATGCTTCTCGTGCTCGGTCTCGGTTACCGTCA
>JANMFA010000516.1:0-2863 GCA_031377545.1 Hyphomicrobiales bacterium
ATCACCCACGACATGGGCGTTGTCGCGGAAGTGGCTGACCGCACCATCGTGATGTTCAAGGGAGACGGTGTCGAACAGGGCGAGACCGGGGCGATCTTCCGGAAGCCCGCGCATCCCTACACCCGGGCCCTTCTCGCCGCCGTGCCCAAGCTTGGCTCGATGGCGGGACAGCCCCGGCCCATGCGCTTTCCCGTGGTTGACGCACAAACCGGCATCCCGGATGATCCCGTCGCCGTCGCGGATACCGTGGCCATGCATGACAAGCCGCTGCTTGAAGTCTCGCGCCTTGTCACGCGCTTTGACGTGCGCACAGGCCTGCTCAGCAGGGTGACGGGGCGGGTACATGCGGTCGAGGATATCTCCTTCGATCTGCGTGCCGGCGAGACGCTGGCACTTGTCGGTGAATCAGGCTGCGGAAAATCGACCACCGGCCGTTCAATTCTCCGGCTTGTCCCGCCAACCTCGGGACAGGTGATGTTCGAGGGCCGCGATATTGCCAGCCTGCCCAAGGCCGAATTGCGCCAGATGCGGCGGCGCATGCAGATGATCTTTCAGGACCCCTATGCCAGTCTCAACCCGCGCAAGACGGTTGGCTCTGCCATCGCGGAACCCATCATCATCCATGGTATCGCGGACAAGCAGGAAGCGCGGGAACAGGTCGCGGAGCTGATGCGCAAGGTGGGCCTCTCGCCCGATATGGCCGATCGTCTGCCGCACGAGTTTTCCGGCGGCCAACGCCAGCGCCTGTGCATTGCCAGAGCCCTGGCGCTGTCGCCGAAGCTGATTGTCGCGGACGAAGCGGTGTCGGCGCTGGACGTTTCGATCAAAGCGCAGGTAATCAACCTGATGCTGGACCTGCAGCAGGAGCTTGGCCTCGCCTATCTCTTCATCTCGCATGACATGGCCGTCGTGGAGCGGGTGAGCCACCGTGTGGCGGTGATGCATCTGGGCGAGATCGTCGAGATCGGCCCTCGCGCCGCGATCTTTGACAATCCGCAGCATCCCTATACTCGCAAGCTCATGGCCGCCGTGCCAGCGCCCGATCCAGCCCGGCGCGGCATCCGCCGTGGCCTCTCCAACGACGAGATCCCCAGCCCCTTTCGCAAGCCGGACTTTATCCCGCCGGCTCGCTCGTACCGCGAGGTCTCCGCCGGGCATCTCGTCCAGAACGCCGACTGAAACATCACCAGGTTTGCGACGGCGAGAGGCTAGCCCGTTCTCCCAGGGTTACCGGCTTCAGCGGTGGCGGAATGCGCAGAGCACGTGCTTCTTCCGCCGAGATGCCCCACGAACATCCCCCGCGATCTTCCCCTCGCAACGGCGGACAATCACCACATCTGGCGGGGCCAGAAGGCCGGCGCGCGGGCGATACCAGGCGTTGGGAAACGGCCGCAGTTGCGCCCGCCGACGAGAGGTCACCCTTCTGGCTCAGCTGGAGATCCTGCCCGGAACCATTGGCCAGTTCCGCTGCAAAATCCGCCCACAGATCGGCGCTCTTCCGCGTCCTGCGCCCGTTGGCAGGCATGTCATGCCCCTTGGGCTGCACCCAGATCAGTCCGAAATTTGCCCGCGCGGCCCTCAGCTCAGTGTCATCGCCGTCCAGCACGCAGATGCTCGCCCGCGCCCGGCCCGGCCGACGGCCAACGATGCGCCAACGATCCCGCCACCAATGATCAGGACATCGGACGTGTTCGTTCCCGCCACTAGAGCAGTTTCGGGGATTTCCGGAACATTGCGATTCTGTCGGGATGAGGCAGACCTGTTCGATCCCGACCCGAGAGCGATCTGGTTGATCGGTCGAGGAGCGGATCGAACAGGATGCCCATCTCCGGCGAAATCCGCTCTGTCGCAGTAATCCGGAAATCCCCGAAACTGCTCTAGACCATGTCCTCGAGCCGGCAGTTCACCAGCAGTTCGGCGACACTCGCCGTGTTTGGCAGGGCAACGATCGTCGCGATCAGTTCGGCCAGATCGCCCGGACTGGTCATCTCGGCGGCAGCAATCTTGGCACTGCCGGCCACCATGTCGGTCCGAACGAATGAGGGACAAAGCGCCGTGGCCCGAACGCCCTTATCCCAGCCCAGTCGCCGCACACCATGGGTCAGGGCGATCACGGCAAATTTGCTCATGTTGTAGGCCACGTTGTCATTTCTGACGCGCTTGCCCGACAGGGATGCCACATTGACAATCCGCCCTTCCCCGCTGGCCTCGAGATGCGGCAGACAGCACCTGATCATGTTCAGTGGTGCCTTACAGTTCACGGACCAGATGCGGTCGAGTGCGGCTTCATCCGCGTCGCGCAATGTCATGGCTAGGCTCATCCCGGCATTGTTGATCAGCCCGTCAATCCGGCCAAAACGGGCCACTGCACCTGCCACCCAGGCCTCGTGCGTTGCCCAGCTCTCGGCATCATAGCGCCCGACATGAAGACGCGTGGCATCGCGCCCGGCCATGAAACCCGCAAGGCTCTTCGCCTCGCGGACACCCAGACTCAACCGGCATCCTCTCGCGTAGAGCACCTCGGCAATGGCACGCCCGATGCCCCGATTGGCACCTGAAATGAGAAAAACCCGATCGGCAGGGTCAAGCATGGGTCACCCGTGAAGAGCAAGCGGCATCAAGGCACCCGTCCTGGCTGCAAACCGGTCGAGACGGAACCTCCCAGGATCAACACATGGTGCCTCTCCCAATGCCAGGTCGGCAGCCAGGCGGCCAGTCATCGGCCCGATGCCGAAGCCATGACCGGAGAACCCAGCCGCGACAACCAGACCCCTGATCGACGCAGGGGCATCGATGACTGGTAGATGATCTGGTGTCAGGTCGATGAGGCCGCCCCAGCGTTCTGCAACCGGCGTGACGGCTG
>JANMFA010000619.1:0-2882 GCA_031377545.1 Hyphomicrobiales bacterium
CAGGGTATTGGCGCCTTCCACTTCCACCTCTTCGGCGAAGCTGAGCAGCTCGGCAGGCGCCTTGGCCTTGAGGTCCTGGAGTTTGATTTCCCGCATCTGGGACTTGTCCATGTGTCTTGTTACTTGTTGCTGAATGGAGAATTTGAGTCGGAAACGGTGTCGAGGGGAAAGCGCAGGGCGAGACGCTGAAACCGGACGGGACCCGCCATGGCGGGTTCATCCCTGGAACTTTCGATCAGTTCAGCCCTTGAGGAGAGGAGCTTTCGATAAGCCAATTCAGAAAAAACCGCAATGGGGTCGGCTTAAAATGGTTTGACCACCGCAAGGATCACGATTGCGATCATCAGCAGGGTCGGAACCTCGTTTGCGATGCGGTAGAACCGCTGGGGTCTTGTATTGCGGTCTTCAGCGAAATCCCGCACCCACAGCGCCTGAAAACCGTGCGATGCCGACAGCCCGATCACGAGCAGAAACTTCACGTGAAGCCAGACGTTGCCTTTGAAGCCGACGTAAGCGAAGGCCAGATAAAGCCCGAGCACCCACGATACGATCATGGCGGGCGTCATGATGGCCTTGAGCAGACGCCGCTCCATCACTTTGAACGTTTCGGACTGAACCGAGCCTTTCTCGGCATTGCAGTGATAGATCATCAGGCGCGGCAGATACAGAAGTCCCGCCATCCATGAGATGACGGCGATGATATGCAGGGCTTTCAGCCAGAGATACATTTCGGTGCCGATTCGATCCTGTTATCAGCCGCGGATGCGCTGGATCAGCCGTTCCACATGGGCAATCGGCGTTTCCGGCAGAATTCCATGGCCCAGGTTGAAGATAAACGGCCTGCTCTGCGCAATGCCAAGGATAAGATCAATAGCCCGGTCCAGACCGTCTCCTCCGGCAACGAGAGCCAGGGGATCGAGATTGCCCTGAAGCGTCGGCAATTCCTTTTGACCGGCAAAGCCTTTCTGACCAACCAGTCCCGCAAGATCGCCCGCCGTATCGATGGAGATCGCGTCCATCGTCGTTTCGGCAGCGAATCGGAGAATGCCAGCCGTCGTTGCCCCGCGCGGGAACCCGATGATGCTGGCCTTTGGCCGCGCCGCGCGAACCCTCGCTGCCAGTGCTTTCACAGGCGCGATGCACCAGCGGTCGAACTCCGCTGCAGGCAGGACGCTGGCCCAGCTGTCGAAGATCTGCACGGTATCGGCACCGGCATCGATCTGCGCGATCAGATGCGTCGCGCTCACATCGACCAGAAGGTCCATCAGCGCTTGAAATTCAACCGGATAGCGATAGGCAAACAGCCGTGCCGGAGCCTGTTCCTTGCTGCCCTTGCCCGCGATCATGTAGGTCGCGACCGTCCATGGCGCTCCGCAGAACCCCAGCAAGGCGGTTTCCTTCGGCAAACCGGCCCGAACACCCTTCACGGCTTCATAGACTGGTTTCAGGACATCCGGATTGTAAACGGAACGCAGGGTGGCGATCACCGCAGGATCCGTGATCGGGTCCATCTCCGGTCCTTCACCCTCGACAAACCGCACATTGCGACCAAGCGCATCGGGGATCGTCAGAATGTCGGAGAAGATGATCGACGCATCGAAACCGAAGCGGCGAATCGGCTGCAATGTCACTTCGATCGCCCATTCCGGGGTATAGCAAAAATGCAGGAAGGATTTCGACTTGGCCCGGAGCGCACGATACTCCGGCAGATAGCGACCAGCCTGGCGCATCAGCCACAGCGGAGGCACTTTCTGGCTCTCGCCAGCCAGAGCTTTTGTCAGGGTGCGTGAATCCGTTGCGGGGTTTGATTTGTCTAACAAGAAAGAATGAATCCTATTTTCTGTGACTCTGTCTGGAGGCATGAATTGCGGAATCCGAAATCATCCACAGCTTGTCACCAGTCTTTCCGACCATCGACCAGAGTGGGCACCATCACAAGTCAGGAATTGAACGTATCTGATTCAAGAACGGTTTCAGGGGCTTGGAGCGTCCGGTATGATCCATGCCACCTGAAGGGTCAGATCCAGCGCGAAGAATCGGGGATGGCTCCTGCCGTGTTAACACTTTGTTAACCATTCCGGGGACGGCGGGACTCGCTCCGGGGACAAGTGCCGCCACCCTTTCGCGCGGCGACCGGGTTTTGCACGGCTCTCCACAGCATGATACCAGCCCCTGTTGAAAACACGAAGGCGCTCCATGGGCCGAAACTACTTTCACCTGCATCTGGTGTCGGACGCAACGGGAGAAACCCTGATCGCCGTCAGCCGCGCGGCAACGACGCAGTATCAGGGCGTGGCGTCGATCGAGCATGTCTATCCGCTGGTGCGCACCCACGAGCAACTGGACCGCGTCATCAGCGAGATCGAGGCCGCGCCCGGACTGGTTCTGTTCACGCTCGTCGATCTGGAGCTGTCGGAGCGGCTGGAAACGGTCTGCAAGGAACAGGGCTGTCCGTGCCTCTCGGTGCTGACCCCCGTGCATGCCATGATCCAGTCGTATCTGGGCGCAGTCTCCACGCCGCGCCCGGGCGCGCAGCACATGCTGAACGCGGATTACTTCCGCCGCATTGATGCGCTGAACTTCACCATGATGCATGACGATGGCCAGATGGCGGAAGATCTGGAAGAAGCGGACGTCGTGCTGGTCGGCATCAGCCGCACGTCCAAAACACCAACGAGCATCTATCTCGCCAATCGTGGTATCAAGACGGCGAATATTCCGCTTGTGCCAGGCATCGATCCGCCACCGCAACTCGAGCAACTGGTGAAGCCGCTGGTCGTCGGACTGGTGGCGAGTCCGGACCGCATCGTGCAGATCCGGCAAAACAGGCTGCTGTCGCTCAATGTCTCGGAGAATACCGATTATATCGACAAGGATTCGGT
>JANMFA010000529.1:0-2257 GCA_031377545.1 Hyphomicrobiales bacterium
CCCAGTGATTTCAGCGGCACAGGCTTGTCACCAAATGATACGGCGCAAGCCTCGCTCAGATTGCCGGTCTGGAAGCCCTCTGCCGTCAGGCGCAGGCCATAGCCGGTGCCGATGCGCTCGAATCTGGCCTCGCCGGTCGCACCGTTGCGCCGGTAGGTCCGCTCCAGCACCGCGTCTTCCGTCGGGGCCTTGACGACGGCAGGGGTGGCCTTGCGCGGGGCAGACAGGGGGCCTGCAGCAGGCGCGGCCTGTGTCGTGCCGGCCGGAGACGGCGCAGCAGCACCCGGCAGTTGCATCGGCTGGGCCATCGCCGGTGCCATTGCAAGAAGGCCAGCCGCAAGGCTTGCAATAGCGGGTAATGACAGATGGCTTCTGGACACGACTGGGGTTTGACTCAAGATTGCGATAGTTCGAGGTAACATGAAATCGTTAACTATCATGCCGGAATTGCCTGTAACAGCCTTGATCAACCGCGTGCGAGCTGCCTGATATCCGTTTCAGGACGCCATAGCCCACAAGAAATTGGTTTGCCCGCTACTTTCGCGGCTTTCGCGCCTTGCAAGGGGGCTTACCCCCTCCCTATATACGCTGCGAACGTGCGATTTGGCGTCGCACAACTGTGGAATGCCGGACAGGTTGCCGCATTGGCGGGACCGCCCGGTCCATGGGCCGGGTCAACCGGCGATCTGCTTGAATTTATGAGAAGGGATCCCGCCATGGGTAAAGTTATCGGTATCGACCTCGGAACAACGAACTCCTGCGTTGCCGTGATGGAAGGCTCGACACCCAAGGTGATCGAGAATGCAGAAGGCGCGCGCACCACGCCGTCGATCGTCGCTTTCACGGATGATGGCGAGCGCCTCGTTGGCCAGCCGGCCAAGCGCCAGGGCGTCACCAATCCGGAGCGCACATTTTTCGCCATCAAGCGCCTGATCGGTCGTCCCTATGACGATCCGATGACCCAGAAGGACAAGGGCCTCGTCCCCTACAAGATCAAGCGCGCCTCTTCGGGCGATGCCTGGGTCGAGTCGGATGGCAAAGATTACTCGCCCTCGCAGATTTCCGCCTTCACCCTGACCAAGATGAAGGAAACCGCCGAAGCCTATCTGGGCCAGAGCGTGACGCAGGCCGTGATCACGGTTCCTGCCTATTTCAATGACGCCCAGCGTCAGGCCACCAAGGATGCCGGTCGTATCGCCGGTCTTGAAGTGCTGCGCATCATCAACGAGCCAACGGCGGCGGCCCTCGCCTACGGTCTCGACAAGAAGGGCTCCGGCACCATTGCGGTCTATGACCTTGGCGGCGGCACCTTCGACGTGTCGATCCTCGAGATCGGCGACGGCGTCTTCGAGGTGAAGTCGACGAACGGCGACACCTTCCTGGGTGGCGAGGACTTCGACATGCGCCTTGTCGAGTATCTTGCCGACGAGTTCAAGAAGGAGCAGGGCATTGACCTGAAGAAGGACAAGCTCGCCCTCCAGCGCCTGAAGGAAGCGGCCGAGAAGGCCAAGATCGAGCTTTCATCCACGGCGCAGACCGAAATCAACTTGCCCTACATCACGGCGGATGCGTCGGGCCCCAAGCACCTGACCCTCAAGCTCTCGCGCGCCAAGTTCGAGAGCCTGGTGGAAGATCTCGTGCAGCGCACCATGGAGCCCTGCAAGAAGGCTCTCAAGGACGCGGGCCTGACGGCCGGCGATATTGACGAGGTTGTGCTGGTGGGTGGCATGACGCGCATGCCCAAGGTTCAGGAGCTGGTGAAGACCTTCTTCGGCAAGGAGCCGCACAAGGGTGTCAACCCCGATGAGGTGGTGGCCATTGGCGCCGCCGTGCAGGCCGGCGTTCTCCAGGGTGACGTCAAGGATGTTCTGCTGCTCGACGTGACGCCGCTGTCGCTGGGCATCGAGACGCTGGGCGGTGTGTTCACCCGGCTCATCGACCGGAACACGACGATCCCGACCAAGAAGAGCCAGGTGTTCTCGACCGCCGAGGACAATCAGACTGCCGTCACCATTCGCGTTTTCCAGGGTGAGCGCGAAATGGCGGCCGACAACAAGATGCTTGGTCAGTTCGACCTCGTGGGCATTCCGCCCGCGCCGCGCGGCATGCCGCAGGTCGAGGTGACCTTCGACATCGATGCCAATGGCATCGTGAACGTCTCGGCCAAGGACAAGGCAACCAACAAGGAACAGCAGATCCGCATTCAGGCCAGCGGCGGCCTGTCCGACGCCGACATCGACAAGATGGTGAAGGATGC
>JANMFA010000536.1:0-4385 GCA_031377545.1 Hyphomicrobiales bacterium
GCGTTTCGGCACCGAGTTCCTTTTCGAGGTACTTCATCTTGCCCTGTCCTACTCCATGCTCGCCGGTACAGGTGCCGCCCATGGCCAGCGCCCGCTCGACGAGGCGACCGACATAGGCCTTGCCCTTCTCGATCTCTTCGGGAGAGTCCATGTCGATCAACGGCAGGACATGGAAATTGCCGTCGCCGACATGGCCGACAATCGGGCCAAGCAGGCCTGTGGTCTCCAGATCCTTGATCGATTCCTCCACACATTCCGCAAGCCGTGAGATCGGCACGCAGACATCGGTGGAGATGCCCTTTGCACCGGGCCGCAGCGCCATGGATGCCCAGTAGGAATCATGGCGTGCCTGCCAGAGCTTCGTCCGCTCCTCCGGCTTGGTGGTCCACTGGAAGTTGGAACTGCCGAAGCCGTCCGCAATTTCGCCAAAGCGCTCCGCCTGTTCTTTCACCGAAGACTCGCTGCCGTGGAACTCGACAAGCAGCATCGGGCACTCGGGCAGCGAGAGTTTGGAATACATGTTCGTTGCGCGAACGGCGCAAGCATCCAGCAGTTCGACTCGCGCGATGGGAATGCCGCTCTGGATGGTCAGGATCGCGGTATCACACGCGTCCTTGATTGTCGCGAACGAGCAGATCGCCGCTGAAATCGCCTCGGGGATTCCCTGCAGCTTGAGGGTGATCTCGGTAATGATGCCCAGCGTTCCCTCTGAACCGACGAAAAGCCGGGTCAGATCATAGCCCGCCGAGGTTTTCTTGGCACGGCGCGCCGTGGTGATGACATCACCGTTGGCGAGCACGGCCTTGAGCGCGATGACGTTGTCCTTCATCGTGCCATAGCGGACCGCATTGGTGCCGGAGGCACGCGTCGCGGCCATGCCGCCGATCGAGGCATCCGCACCCGGATCAATCGGGAAAAAAAGGCCCTGATCGCGCAGATACTCATTGAGCTGTTTGCGGGTAACGCCAGGCTCGATCACACAATCCAGATCCTCCGCATGCACCTCCTTGATCGCCTTCATAATGGAGGTGTCGACGGAGATGCCGCCGAGCGGTGCATTCACATGACCCTCGAAGGACGATCCCGTTCCAAACGCGATGATTGGCACTTTGTGGGCAGCACACAGCTTGACGATACCGACGACCTCTTCGGTGGTCATCGGATAGACCACGGCGTCAGGTGGCTGGTTCTCGGTCCAGGTCAAAGTGTTGGCGTGCTGCTCGCGCACGGACTGCGACGTCACGCAGCGGTTGCCATAGCTGCGTGTCAGCTCGGCAATGACCGTGGCGATGGTTTCCGGCAGCGGCTTGCCCGTTTCAGGCTTGATATGCGCATTCATCGTGGCAATCCTTTTGGAGACCGGTCAGCGGAATGATCCATTCACACAAACAGTTCGTAGATTTATTTCGCATGCCGCAGGGCACGCCACAAGATTGCGATCTTGTATGCCGCAAACGGGATTCTGCCACAAGAATTCCATTTTGCGACTATCATCCATCGCGCCCCGTACCGACCGGAGAGTCACGGGGATCGCCTCGACAACGGTCCAGCCTTGAGGGAGGCGATCATGCTGACGAGTTCCGAACCAAACCCGTCGCTGGCCCATGAAGGACCAGCTCTTTTCTTCGCGCCCTTTGTTTCGTCAAGGATGTCCATTGAGCCAGCCTGGATCGACTACAATGGCCATCTGAACATGGCCTACTACAATGTTCTTTTCGATCGAGCCGTTGACGAGGCTTTCGGCTTGTGCGGGCTGGGGCCTGACTATGTGCAAACGCGCAATCACTCGTTCTTTCTGGTTGAAAGCCGTATTCGCTATCGGCGGGAACTTACGCTTGGGGATCCGGTACGCATGACGTTGCAGCTCGTCGATTTCGACGACAAGCGCCTGCATTATGTCATGGATATCCGCCATGCCGAGGAGGGCTGGCTTGCGGCGGCGTGCGAAAATCTGTCAATCAATGTCGATATGGAAAGCCGCCGCGCGGCGCCATTTCCCGCGGATATCCTGAGCAATCTTGCCAGCATGAAAGCGGCGCATGCCTGGCTTCCTGTCCCCGACATGCTTGGCTCTGGCGTCGCCATGCCGCGAAAATCGCACGCAGTTAACTGAAGCCGACCAATTGTCGTGCGAATGGGCGTTCCCGCCATTGACCTGATCACCCTGTTCAGTCTCAATTCACCCGCGAACCCGTAGAAGCGCCGCTATGAACGGACGTCGGGTTCGCCGGGGACTGGCAAGTGGCTGACAATGAACTGACCGTTCCAGACCGCAGGTCTGGAGCAAAGGGTGTGAAAGCGCCCCTTCTGGCCACTGTTGCTTTGCTGCTGGCCGGTGGGATTGTGCTTGACATGAACCGCATCAACTCGGTGCGTCACGCGCTTGACCGGGTTGCGCATGTCGCGGCCTTTGAAGCGGCGGCAGCGACCCGTCCGGCCGAGCGTCAGCACATCTGCCAGAAGCGGTTCGCCAAGGCGGTCTGGACCGACAGCGAAGTGTCGGTTGACGAGATCGACGTGAGCGTGACCCAGAACGGCACCGGCAAGACGGCGCTTGTGACCTACGACGCAACGGTGCAACTCGTGGTTGGCCGCTTCTTCGGCTTCAACGAGGTGGTCATCTCAGGCGAAGCGGAAGTGACCGCGCCCGGCAAGCAGGTTACGGCCGCCACGCCGTAAGTGCCGGAATGCGGCGTGTGTTTTCAGGCATAGCCGGGAAAGGCACTTGCTGCTAAGGCGCTCGTCATGCGCGAAGGTCTCGTTCCCTCCAACACCACCCATGTCATGCGGTTGCCCACCGATATGGCGACAGCCCTCAGGCTTGCGGGTCAGCTCGGTGAGTTGCTCGACGCTGATGAGAATGCCGTAGCTGCCTTCGAATCCGCCGATGAAACCCATTGGCTCATCGAGGTGTTCTTCTCCACGCAGCCCGACGAAGGCCTGATCCGCGACCTGATCGTCGCGGCACTGGGAGCGGAAGCAGGGCCAAGGGAAGCCGCCAAGGCAACTTTCGACAGGATTGCTCCAAAAGACTGGATTGCCGCATCGCTCGAAGGGCTGAAGCCCGTGCGCGCAGGGCGTTTTCTGGTCCATGGCAGTCACGACCGGCCCGCGATTCGCGCGAACGACATCGCGATCGAGATCGAGGCCGCGCTGGCATTCGGCACGGGCCACCACGGCACCACGCGCGGTTGCCTGGAATTCCTCGACCGGGAGCTGAAGCGCAAACGGCCACAAAATGTTCTTGATGTCGGCACGGGTACGGGTGTTCTCGCCATCGCGGCGGCACGGGCGCTGAAGCGGCGTGTGGCGGCGGGCGATATCGACCCTGTTTCCACGCTGACATCACGGCAAAACGCTGTTGCCAACCGCGCGGGTGCCTATGTGAGGCCTGTGACGGCGGTGGGTGTCATCCACCGCGATCTGCTGGAGCGGGCACCATTTGACCTGATCTTCGCCAACATCCTAGCCAAACCGCTGCGGCTGCTGGCGCCGTCGCTGGCGCGCGTGACCACCTATGATGCGCGGCTGATCCTGTCAGGCCTGCTGGCCAAGGATGTCGCCGGAGTACTGACGGCCTACCGCGGACAGGGTTTCGCCCTGATGGAGCGGATCGATATCGATGGCTGGGCGGCGCTGATCCTGAAACGCAGAGGAGCGGCCCAAAGGCCGCTCCCGAAGATGATGGATTGAGCGCAAGGCCGTCCTGCGAGGATTACTCGGTCATCCAGCCATGCTTGCGGTGCATCGTTGCACGCAAGGCGTGCGCGTCGCGTAGCACTTCCGTCAGAGCTGTAACGAAGGCGATAAGACGATAGATCATTGTTGTTCTCCAATGCTGAAAAGCGGTTCAAGAATGCGGGGTCATTCGCCTGCGAACGGCAGCATCGCGTAGTCCAGACGATCCTTCGGTTCGCCGATCATGGCGCGGACGCGACGGATTTCCCTATCGGCCTGTCGTTGGCGCGATTCCATCATCGCTTGGATGATCCGAGCGAAGAAAGAAGGCTTGCCGCTGGCTGGTCGGTCAGCCGACTTCGCGAATGCGATCTGGTTGAGTGTCACAGTAGCCATGGTGATCTCCTAAGGGTTGAAGGACAAAAGGAGCCCTGCGTTTCCTTTTTCTTATATGTTCAAGATGGGTGCTTATGTTGCAGTGCGGTAGGCCAGAGTTCGACTCGCAGGCATGCATTTAACGCATATCTATTTAAATAATTTGGTCATTATATGCAATTTATGCATTTCAAACAGGCAATTGCATTATGTCGCGGCACTCTGGTGATGAAACTCTCGACACCCGGCGCAAGCAGTCCTAATTTTGTGGAATGTTAACCGCACAGTTTCAGTCTTTCCGCGAAAAATCCGAAGGCAAATCCGGACCCCAG
>JANMFA010000553.1:0-3966 GCA_031377545.1 Hyphomicrobiales bacterium
CGGGCAAAACCTATCTGGCGGTAGCGTGCGCCGCCGAAGCCCTGATGAATGGCGAAGTGGACCGGATCATCCTGTCGCGTCCTGCCGTTGAAGCGGGCGAACGCCTGGGCTTCCTGCCGGGCGACATGAAGGACAAGGTCGATCCGTATCTCAGGCCGATCTACGACGCGCTGCATGACTTCATGGAGGCCCGCATCGTCGAACGCGGGCTCCAGACCGGTCAGATCGAGGTGGCACCGCTGGCTTTCATGCGCGGGCGGACACTCTCCAACGCCGTGATCCTGCTGGATGAGGCTCAGAACACGACATCGATGCAGATGAAGATGTTCCTGACCCGCCTTGGCGAGGGCTCACGCATGATCATTACGGGCGATCCCACGCAGATCGATCTGCTGCCGGGCCAGAAATCCGGCCTGATCGAGGCCGTGTCGCTGCTTTCCACGGTGGAAGGCGTCGGCCATGTCACCTTCGGCCATGCCGATGTCGTCCGCCACGATCTCGTGCGCCGCATCGTCAAGGCCTACGAGGACGCTGGCGGAACGCATCAGCGGCGCGAGATGTGACGCGCACCAGATCGTGCAACCTTCAGGTCAGCATCCAGAGAGCCGCACCGGGCTGGAAGGCTGTTTCCGGTGCCGGCGCAAAGGTGCGCCGGGCAGCACGTCAAGCCGTGGCGATGGCCGGTGTCCCGGTGACTGACGGTGCGGAAATCGCTGTGCTTCTGGCCGACGATGCCCGTGTCCGGGACGTGAACCGGCAATGGCTGGCAAAGGACAGGCCGACCAACGTGCTCTCCTTCCCCGGCGCGCCGCCCGACCGGATCGCTCAGACGCCATTCCTCGGCGATATCATTCTTGCTTTCGAGACAATGGCTGCGGAAGCTGCGGTGGAGGAAAAACCGCTCGAGCATCATATGGTGCATCTTGTGGTGCATGGCGTTCTGCATCTGCTGGGCTATGATCACATGACGCGGAACGAAGCAGAGCGTATGGAGAGGCTCGAATCAGCTATTCTCGCCGCGCTCGATATTCCTGATCCCTATGCGGGTTCGGACCCACTGGAGACCATGACAGAATGAGTTCGACCACCGATCAGGCCGAACAGACAGCCCCGTCCAGAACCGATACCGCGCCTGGCTCGGAAGGATGGTTTGGCAGACTCCGGTCCGCCCTTGGCTTCAAGAGCACGGTGTCGATCCGCGACAATATCGAGGACGCGCTGGAGGCCCGCGGTCCAGGCGCGGAATTCACGCCGCAGGAGCGTGTGATGCTGCGCAACATCCTGAGCATCCGCAGTGTCCGCGTGGCGGATGTGATGATTCCACGTGCTGATATCATCGCCGTTGCCGCAGAAATCACGCTGAGTGACCTGTTGCGCGTGTTCCGGACACAGGGGCATTCCCGCTTGCCGGCCTATGGCGAGACGCTCGACGATCCCAAGGGCATGATCCACATTCGCGATTTTCTGGATCTCATCTCGAACAAGGCCGAAACCGGCCTGCCGAAAAGCCGCCGGAAAAAGGCCGAGACGTCCATCGATCTCGGCCTTGTCGATATGTCTGCATCCCTGATCTCGGCCAAGCTGCTGCGGCCAGTGCTGTATGTGCCGCCGTCAATGCCCGCCATGGATCTGCTGGTGCGGATGCAGGCGACGCGCACACACATGGCGCTGGTCGTCGATGAATACGGCGGGACGGATGGGCTGGTGTCCATCGAAGACCTTGTCGAGATGATCGTCGGCGACATCGAGGATGAGCACGATGATGAGGGGCGACCGCTGATCGAAGCCGAAGAGGGTGGCCTGAGTTTCATCGCCGAGGCCAAGGCAGGGCTCGAAGAGGTAGGCAAGGCATTGAACGTGGATTTCTCGATCGAGCCGGAAGCATCGGAGGTCGACACCATCGGCGGGTTGATCGTGACGCTCGCCCAAAGGGTGCCATCGCGCGGGGAGCTGATCCGCAGTTCTCTTGGCCTGGAGTTTGAAATTCTGGACGCGGATCCACGCCGGATCAAGCGTGTCCGCATTCATCAGCGGCCACCAGGTTCGGCAGCGCGGCCATCCACCGTCGATCCCACGATCGAAGATGGCATGCCGATCCAGCCACCGCAGCGCTGAAAGGGCAGGCTCGTGCTGCAAAGGCTGGCGCAGTCCGTATTGCTTCTGGGAGGATGGCAGCGGGTCGGTGTCGCGGTTGGGGCAGGGGCTGTCGCAGCACTGTCAATGCCTCCGCTCGACTTCTTGCCGGCCCTGCTTCTGTCCCTGCCCGTTGCGGTCTGGTTGATTGACGGGACAACAGCGGGACCTCGCCGTTTTTCCTGGCCAATGCTGAAGTCGGCATTTTCCACTGGATGGGCCTTTGGCTTTGGCTACTTCGTAACCGGCTTCTGGTGGCTCGGCGCAGCATTTCTTGTCGAGGATGATGCTTTTGCCTGGGCGCTGCCCTTCGGCGTCATCGGTTTTCCTGCTGCGCTCGCCTTGTTCCATGGCGTCGGTTTTGTCCTGGCGAGGCTGCTCTGGTCGGAAGGCAGCCATCGTGTTTTTGCCTTTGTGGCTGCGATGGCCAGTGTGGAATGGCTGCGCGGGATCATCCTGACCGGCTTTCCCTGGAACAGCATCGGGCAGGCGCTGGGAGCCACGGATGCCACGTCGCAGATCGCGTCGGTTGTCGGGCTCAACGGCCTCACCATTCTGGCGCTCTTCATCTTTGCGGCCCCGGCTGTCCTTGCAACGGGGGTGACCTTCAGGCAACGGCTCGTCTTGCCCATGATGGCGGCCATTCTCATGATCGGCATTGCTGGTTTTGGCATCTGGCGGTTGCAGACCGTGCAGATCACGCAGCTGCCGGACGTCAAGGTGCGGATTCTTCAGCCAAACCTGAGCCAACGCGAGAAGCATCGGCTTTCCGGGCAGGATGTGCTGAGCCGCTATGTCACGTTGAGTGACCGCGCCACGACGCCTGGAACCAGCGGCATTGCCGATATCACCCACCTGATCTGGCCAGAGTCCCCCTTCCCGTTTCTTTTGGCCCGGGAACCGCAGGCGCTCAGCCAGATCGCCGGTTTGCTCCGTCCCAATACGACGCTGATCACCGGAGCTGCAAGGGCGGAGGACGCCAGCAGCGATGCACGCCAGATCCGCTACTTCAATGCCATTCATGTGGTGGGACCGGACGGCGTGATTTCCGACAGCTATGACAAGGTCCATCTCGTGCCTTTCGGAGAGTACCTGCCGTTCAAGGCCGCGTTTGCGGCGATCGGTCTCCGGCAGTTCGTTGAAGTCCCGGGCGGTTTCGAGCCGGGAGTGCGGCGAAAGCCGCTGCTGGTCAAAGGCTTGCCGTCAGCGATCCCGCTGATCTGCTACGAGGCAATCTTTCCTTCTGGAATCATCCCAGAGGGGCCGCGACCGGGACTGTTGCTCAATGTCACGAACGACGGTTGGTTCGGCAAGACAGCAGGCCCGTATCAGCACCTTGCTCAGGCCCGTTTGCGCAGTGTTGAGCAAGGCTTGCCCCAATTGCGTGCAGCCAATACAGGCATTTCAGCTATTATTGATCCGCTGGGGCGTATTGTCCGTCGTTTGCCACTTGGAACCTTCGGTGTTGTCGACGGCCCCGTGCCGAAAGCACTAGCAACGACACTCTACGGGGCATTCGGTGATCTCATCGCAATCATATTACTCGTTTGCGCGTTTGCAATTTGCATAAGCTCCCGTTTAATGTAGTTGAGTTGAATGTAACTCCACTCCCCAATGTGTGTGTGTGCCGGATTTTGATGGCAAGGGGACTCTGATTGATGACTTCCTGTGCCGAGGAACGTCGAAGATCAAAAGCAAGAGCATCTTTGGAATGGCCAAGTCCCCGAATCCTATCGACAAGCATGTCGGCTCGAGAATGCGTCTGCGTAGAGTCCTTGTTGGCCTCAGCCAAGAAAAGCTGGGTGATGCCTTGGGGATCACTTTTCAGCAGGT
>JANMFA010000007.1:0-4136 GCA_031377545.1 Hyphomicrobiales bacterium
CAATCTCGGCGACGATCTCCTGATGACGTCCGCCGTGCGCATGATTCGCGCCGTGCGCCCCGATGCATCGATTTTCGTGCATTGCCATGACGCGGCGCGGTTGCCCGCACTTTCTGATCCGCTTCTTGTGCCGGTTGAGGCCAGTGCCCGGCTGGCTGATCCGGCGCTCTCGCGTCCCGCCCGCCTGAAAGCCTATTTTGCGATGCTGAGCCGGGCATTCCGGAACTGTGACACTCTGGTGTTTGGCGGGGGGACTGTCTTTCAGGATGCGTCCTCGCCGGTTTCGCTGCTGATCATCGCGGCAACGGTCATGTTCGCCCGCCGGAAAGGCCTGAAAGTCATCACGATCGGCTCAGGCGCCGGTCATCTGCGCACCGTCGCAGGCCGATCAGCGATGAAAGCCATTCTGAAGCGCGCCGATATCGTCTGCCTGCGGGACGCGACATCCATGGCCATCTGCCGGGCGCTTGTGCCGCAAGCACTGCTGCGGCAGACGGCCGATCTCGTCTTCGGGCTGGCTCCGCCCGCAGCCATTGCCGCGAAGCGCACCGGTTTCGTTCTGTCCATCCAGCCGTCCGTGACCAACCGGTCCGATGCGCCCGGTGAACGCGCGCGGCAGGCCTTGCGGGCGGTGATCAATGCCGCGGTTCAACGGGGAGAGCGGTGCCTTTTGCTCGCTTTCGAGACGAAGCACCCGGGAGGCGATGGCCGTGATGACAGGGATGCCTGGCAGGCGGTGGCGGGGGATTTGATGTCAACCCATCCCGGACTGGTGCAGCCCATGGGATTCGCCGGCCCCATCGATGATGTCGCAAGGATCATGGCGGAGGCCCGCGCCCATTACGGCATGCGGTATCACGGGCATGTGCTGGCTGCTCTGTCGGGAACGCCTTTCGCAGGGCTGGCGCATGATGTGAAAGTGCAGCAAGTCTGCCGGAGTTTCGCGATGCCTTGCCTCGGTCTCGGCGAGGCAACCACCGCCCAGGCCATCGCGGATCTGGACACCGCAACAGGACTTGCGATTTCGAAAGACACGCTGAGTGACCTGCGTGTCGCAAGCCAGGGCAATATCCAGGCGCTGCGCGATGGTCTGGAGGGGACTTCATGACCGGCAGCGACATCACGGCCGTCATCCCGCTCTACAACAAGGCCGCGCATATCGCGGACGCGCTGGACAGCGTGCGCCGCCAGACCCGGCCGCCTCGTCAGATCCTTGTCATCGATGACGGTTCGACGGACGGCGGCGACCGTCTTGTCGAGGCGATGGCAGCTCCTGATCTGCTTCTGGTCCGGCAGCCCAATGCAGGGCCGGGAGCCGCACGCAACACCGGGCTGCAGTTAGCCACCACGTGGTATGTGGCCTTCCTCGATGCGGACGATGTCTGGTTGCCGCATCATCTCGAGACGCTTGAAACAATGGTTGCCACCCATTCAGGCCTGCCGCTCTATGCCAACCGTCTGGGTGTGATGGGCAGGCCGGTCCGCGAGCTGGCAAACGGGAGCGACCCCGCCGCCCCCACCCTTGTCGCGGATTATGCCAGGGCATGGGTCGATGGCCTGATCGTGTGGACCTGCGCCACGATGGTGGACCGGGCGGCAGCGCTGACTGTCGGCGGGTTCAGCACGCAGGCGAACCGCGGCGAGGATCTGGCGCTGTGGCTGAAGCTGACCCTCGACCAGCCGATGGTGATCGGATCGACGGTGGGCGCGCTCTACCGGCAGGAAGCGTCGGACCTGACCCGATTGCCAACCGATCGTCCCGATGCGGCCATGCTCTGGATCGGGCAAAGGCTTGCAAGCACTCCACCTCTTCCGGAGGGCAAGCAACACAGTCTGAAGGACTATCACAGCCGTCTCGCTCTGCTGCACGCAGCGGAATGGGTTCGTTTCGGCAACAGGACAAAGGCCCGCTCTTTCCTTGATCTGATCCCGGATGACGGCCCTGATCCGCGGAAGCTTCGGCTGCTTCGGCTGCTGGCGGGGCCATTGTGGCCACTTCGCCATGGCGTGATGACACTGCGGCGATTGCTGTTGCGACAGCAAGGCGTTTGAAAACCGGCCGCGCTGCGGCAAGATGGGCCGGACCTTGCCGATGCTGGGCAAGGCCGCCATATCCACCGCACTCTTTGCTTGATGAGACAAAGCCATGGCGACTGACAGACCGGGAACCAAATTCAGCAAGGCGGAAATGCAGGCCATGCGCCGGGCCGCGAGCGATGAATCAGGCGTTTTCGCGGAATTCTGGGAGCGTATCCGCGCCCTTGGACGCAAGGTGCCGTTCGCCGAAGATATCGTGGCCGCTGCCTACTGCGCCTCGGATGCCGGCACTCCATCGCGGGTCAAGCTGCTGATCGTCGGAGCGCTGGCCTATTTCGTGATGCCTTTTGACGCCTTTCCCGATTTTCTGCCGCTTGTTGGCTTCACGGATGACGCTGCGGTCATTGCTGCCACGATTGCTGCCGTTCGCGCGCACATGCGGGAAGAACACTGGGACAAGGCGCGGGCTTTCCTGGGATCACGCAAGGTCTGATCAGCGAAGGGTCAGGTTGCCTCGACCACGCCCTGAGATTCGAGATTGCGGCGCAACCGCGTGAAGGCCAGCCGGATTCGCGATTTCACCGTTCCAAGCGGCAGCCCTGTCTTGTCGGCAATCGCGCTGTGCGACAGGCTTTCAAAAAACGCCAGCCTGACCAGCATCAGTTGCTCGTCCGGCAGCTCGCGGATGGCTGACCGCAGCACCTCTTCGCGCCGCTGGACATCCACCGCTGTATCAAACGAACGATCATCGGCGATCTCATCGAAGGTCGAGTCCATGGGGTCGAGATAATCCATGCGGTCACGACGCGCCACATCGATCCGGCGGTTGCGGGCGATGCGGTAGAGCCATGTGGTGACCGACGACTTGGTGGAATCAAACAACTGGGCCTTGCGCCACAGCGTCACCATGACCTCTTGCGAGATCTCTTCTGCCGTTGCCCGGTCCGCGCCAAGGCGCAGCAGATAGGCTTCGATGCGCGGCACAAAATGGTCGAACAGCCGGGTGAAAGCCGTCCGGTCACGCTTTTGGGCGATATCGGCCACAAGCGCTGCCCATTCGGCATGTGTCACCACAGCATTTTCCCTGTCTGATGCATCACGGCGCAATCACACTGTCATTCTGGCATGACAATTTTTGCGATGATCTGTCACGCGCAACTGTCATGTTATCCTTACACTCAATTGAATGCGCTGGATATGGCATTCTTTGGGCGCTACCCTGGAGCAAACCAAGACAAACCGGGCTGATCGAAAATTTGCCCTTATCGTGGAATTTTGTATGGAGACAATCTGAATCCGGCAATCCGGTTCTGGAGTAATCTGATCTCATGATTCGTTTTCTCGTCTGTGCGTCCCTTTGCCTGTCCGCCATGACCGTTTCCGCCGTAGCCCAGCAACGGCAGGCTGCCCGTGGCGGCGGCACGGCGCTGGAGATCGGCAAGGCCGGGGCCTGGGGCATTTTCACCAATGGCGAAGGCCGTTCGAAGAACTGCTTCATCATGGCGCAACCCGCTGAACGATTGCCAAAAGGCCTCACGCGCGATCCCGCGCACCTCTTCATCACCATGCGGCAGGGCGAGGCGAGCAAGCCTGAATTCTCCCTGCTGACGGGCTATCCCCTCAAGCAGGGTGCCGAAGCGCAACTGAGTGTCGGCAGTGTTGTCTTCGTCGGCATTGGCGAGAACAAGACAGTCTGGCTGAAGAACCCTGCCGAGGAAAACCGTTTCATCGGCGAATTGCGCAAGGCCAGCAGCCTTTCGGTGAAGGGCACCTCCTTGCGGGGCAACGATACGACCGACCGGTTCACGATGACCGGCTTCGGCCAGGCGCTGGAGCGTGCCCAGAAGGAATGCTCCTGAACCTCCGCCGGAGACATCTGACCGGCAATCCCTGTCCCGAGGCGGGATGCGCTCGGGACCAATCCGTGATATCGGGGCCGCCATGACCGATACTGCAAACGCACCGATCCGGCTTTCCGAGCCGGTCCTGACAGGCTCATCCGCACGCGTTTCGCTTGCCGGGCTAAGCCGCACCGCGCTTTCCGACAAGCTCGCGCGGGTCGATGTGCCGGAGAAAGAGCGCCGCATGCGGGTGGGCCA
>JANMFA010000088.1:0-6985 GCA_031377545.1 Hyphomicrobiales bacterium
GAGCCTGGTTGATCTGCTGCGTGCCGTGATAGAGGCCGGATGTGTCACCCAGGCCAATCGTGTTGGCGGTGGCGAACAGGCGGAACGCGCCGTGCGGGCGGATGACACGGCTCTGGTCCAGCAGGGTCAGGCGACCCGCGCTCTCCAGCACGCGCTGGATCACGAACATCACATCGGGGCGGCCCGCGTCATATTCATCGAACACCAGCGCGACATTGCTCTGGTAGGCCCAGGGCAGAATACCATCCTTGAATTCGGTGATCTGCTTGCCGTCCTTCAGCACGATGGCGTCCTTGCCCACGAGATCGATGCGCGAGACATGGCTGTCGAGGTTGATGCGGATGCAAGGCCAGTTGAGGCGCGCCGCGACCTGCTCGATATGCGTCGATTTGCCCGTGCCGTGATAACCCGTGACGATGACGCGCCGGTTGAAGGCGAAGCCCGCGAGAATCGCCAGCGTTGTGTCCTTGTCGAAGAGATAATCCGGATCCAGCTCCGGAACCGCCTCTGACGTGGTGGAATAGGCCGGAACTTCCATGTCCGTATCGATACCGAACACCTTGCGGGCAGAAACCTTGATGTCGGGCAGGCCAGTCACAGCAGTCATCATCCACTCTCCAGTCGCGGCTTCCTTTGCCGGGAAGACACGCAAGTTTCAAGCCGCGAACGGTCGCAGCGAGCGGAAAAGCGGAAGAAGGGCTTGTCAGATCGGCGAGGGTCAGGCTGGCTCAGACGTGCCCGGCGGTCTTCAATGTATTATAGGCCTTGATAATCTCACGCAATTTTTCTTCACGTGATCGATCACCATTGTTGGCGTCCGGATGCAGGCGCTTCACCCAGTTCTTGTATTTTGCCCGGATGATCTCCTTCGTGGCGCTTTCATCGAGATGCAGCGTTTCAAGCGCCTTCAGCGCCAGTTTGCCGTATTTCGAGCGCGCCTGCTCCTCCGCCACGCGCGCCTTGCGCTGTGCATCGCCGAACATGCCCATCGGATCATTGTATCCAGCCGCGGCCGCCGCCGGGCCATTGCCCTTGGCCGTGACGCCGATGGTCCATGTCGGGCGATGGCCGGTCAGCGCGTCCTTCTGGAAATCGGAGATGGCGTCATCCGACATGCCCTGGAAGTAGTTGTAGCTCTTGTTGTAGGCCTGCACATGCGGCAGGCACATGAAGACATATTGCCCCTCGCGGTTGCGGCCGAGCGGCGCCTTGTGCTCGCCCGGCTGGTCGCAGCCCGGATGCTGGCAGCGCGGAGCCTGACGCGCCCGCGCCTCCGCTTCCTCGGAGCGGATTCGCACACGGTCGAAAAGGGGTGAGTTCAAATCCATGGATCGCGAGTGTATGAGACCGGGGAGGCCGGACGGCAAGATGCATTTTGTCGCTTGCCCTACCCTTCCCACCTGGGGGAAGGTGTCGCGGCGAAGCCGTGACGGATGAGGGAGAATCTCTGAGACCGAGGCTCTCCCTCATCCGTCCGCCTCTGGCGGCCACCTTCTCCCAAGGGAGAAGGAAAGAAACAGAAAGAAAGCCTCGCGCATGGACATGAAAGAATCGATAACCGCCAAGCTCACGGCGGCCCTTGTGCCCACCGTGCTGGAGGTGATCGACGAAAGCGACCAGCACGCCGGCCACGGCGGCTGGCGCGAGGGCGAGACGACGCATGTGCGCGTGCGGATCACCAGCGCGGTCTTCGCGGGCAAGTCGAGGGTGGAGGTTCACCGGATGGTGAATGCGCTGCTCGCGGGGGAGTTTGCCAGGGGATTACATGCGCTGGCGATTGAGGCGAAGGCGGGGTGAGGCTCAGGTTGCGGCGCAAGATGCCCATTTCTCACGCCCTCCTGAACATCCCGATGGCGACCATCAGCCCGAGCGAGACGATGCCAAGACCGGCAGCCTGCAGCAGGTTTGGCCATTCTCCGGTGACCGGAATGCCGATCAAGATCGCAGCAGCGGGGACGAGCGCGGGAAATATAGCCGCCTTGGCAGGTCCCAGCAATTCGGCAGCCCGGGTGTAGAGAATGACGGCGACAACCCCCGAGAGCGCGCCCTGAACAATGACTTGCGTCAGCAGCGTCGAAGTCGGAAGGGCGAGGAGACGGTCGAAGCCGACAGTAGCGGCATAGACCGGCAGGATAATCGCGCCGGAGATAACAGAGACGGCAGCGGTCGCAGGCAAAGCCTTGATGCCCCAGCGGCGGGTCAGTGTGGTGAAGGCGGCCCAGAGCAGGCCAGCCAACACGAACATGGCGTCTCCCAGCGGCGTCAAGCCACCCACTTGCAGAAGGCCAGGTCCGGCAATGACACCAAGGCCCATGACAATGACGATAAGGCCAAGGATGCGAGCGCGATCCGGTCGATCCTTCAATACGAGCGCGGCAAGGATGGTGGTGAACACCACAACGCTGGCAGGTTGCACAACAGCGCCGTGGGCAAGCGGAGCGAAGCTATAGCCCCCAACGCCGAGCCAGATAAAGAGTGGCCCGGCCAGCATGCTGAGCACGAAGGCCTTGCCCCAACCGACGCCGCCCATGGTCATCGGGCCGTGACGCAACAGCCATGGCAACATGACGAGGCCAGCTGTGCCATAGCGGATTGCGGTAAAGTCGAAACCGGTTAGCCCTGTCGCCACACCGGCGCGGGCAAAGGCCAGATACGATCCCCAGATCACAGCTGCCAGCGCACCAAACGAGATGCCTAGCACCTTCGGAGACAGATCAACGGTTCTTACCAACCGTTGCGTGTCTTGCGCAACAACAGGAATTGGCGTGGCAGTGATGGCGGCCATGGCAGCCTCCCTTTTTGAGTTGAAGGTGAGCGACGGTTGTCGCGGAGTCTCTTCAGGCAGCCTTCGCGATCCCGATGGCGCGCAACGCCGCAAGTGCAAGCTGTGGATCGAGACGCTTGCGATAATCTGGCTCAACTGAGGCATCGGCGATACGCCCGCCGCGTTCGATCACGAAGGTTGCAGGCATGGGCAGCGCCCAGATTCCATCGCCATTGCGCTCGGGCAAGGCGTGTCCGGCCTTCTCGTAGAACGGTTTCACCGCATCCGAGAGCGTGAAACGGATGCCGAGCGATGTAGCCAGTTCGCCGCCGATGTCTGACAACACATTGAAGCGGACATCGTTCTTTTCGGCCGTTGTCAGTGAATGATCGGGAAGCTCGGGCGAAACGGCAACCAGTTCAGCGCCTTCGGCATGGATTGCGGCGAGAAGCGCCTGATACGCGCGCAGTTCGAGATTGCAGTAGGGGCACCAGCCGCCGCGGTAGAAGGTGAGGATCACCGGCTTTGCGGCGATCAGTGCCTTGAGGTCAAAGGGAAGGTTATGCGCATCGCGGAGGTTTGGCGTTGCAGGAAAAGCGTCTCCCGCCTTGGCGGCGCGATCAAGGATGCCCGTTGCGCGGAGATCGTCGATGTCGCCGCCTAATAGCCCGGCGATCTCTTCGCCTACGCGGGCTTCCCAACCGGCGCGGAAAGTGTCGAGTTCTGTCTGAAGGGTCATGGCGAAGTCCTGTCTGAGAATTGAGGGAAAAAGCCCGAGGCTGTTTCGCCTCGGGCCGACCATTTCTGATGTTACTCGGCCGCCATCAGGCGGGGCGCCAGTCTCGGCGCGGCAGGGAAATCAACGGGCACCTGCGTTGTGGCATGCAGGTAGTTCGTCACTGTCTTGTCGCCGATCACAACAATGGCATCGACAAGGTTTTCCTTGGTCCAGCCGGCGGCAAGGAAGGCGCCGACCAGCGTCTGGTCAGCATGGCCACGGTTCACGGCGATGCTGCGGACGAGCTTGGCAAGAGCGTCGAGCTTCGCATCGAACAACGCACCACCGGTCCGGATTTCGAGGATTTGCTCTGGCTCAAAACCGACCATGCCGCCGATCACGGTATGGGCTGCGAGACAGTATTCGCAGTTGTTGACTTCACTCACGACCAGATTGACCACTTCGCGCGCCTTGGCGCTGAGGCTCGACTTGACGCTCTGGAGAGCGAGATAGCTGCCAAGCGCATTTTCTGAGTGAGCAAGCGTGGCATAGAGGTTTGGAACAAAGGTCAGCTTGCTCTTGAGCGCATCAAACAGCGCTTGATTGGCGGGGCTGACTTCACTGCGGGTCGGAACATTGAATGTGGTCATGGCGGTCTCTCCTTTTTTGAGCTTGGACAGCGGCCTGGTGCCGTCGTCCGTGAGAAGAGTGATGCCACATTCACGATGTAGTCATAACGGACCTTGATTGTAGAACATTAATACGTAAACTGTATGAATGTCCGATACGCTCGCCCTTTTCCAGACCTTCATCCGGGTCGCTGAAGCCGGTTCATTCACCGCTGTCGCATCCGAGCGAAACACCAGCCAGCCCACCATTTCGCGCCAGATCGCGGCGCTGGAGGAGCATCTGGGATGCCTTCTGTTCCAGCGCACGACGCGGTCGCTCACGCTGACTGACGACGGCCGTATCTTCTATGAGCATGCGCAACGGACGCTTGAGGCTGCCGCCGAGGCCGAGAGTGTGGTCGGCCGCCGCAAGGGCAAGCCGTCCGGCCGGCTTTGCATTGCATCAGCAGTTGTTTTCGGGCGGCTGCACATGATACCGCGCTTGCCCCGGTTCATGGCGCGCTATCCCGATATCGAGATCGATCTGCGGATGAATGACGGATTCTCCGATCTAGTTGAGGAGGGCATCGATCTGTCGATCCGCGTCGGCCCGATCACCGACAGCAGTCTGATCGCCCGCCGCATTGGAACAACGCGCCGCGTCCTTGTGGCGACGCCGGAGTATCTGGCGCGGCGGGGAACGCCCCGGGAGCCTGCCGATCTTCAGCAGCATGACTGCGTCGTCTATTCCCGGCTCGCAACCGGCGAGAACTGGGAATTTGCGGGACCGGATGGTCCCGTCACGGTACCGATCACTGGCCGCTTCCATGTCAACAACACCGAAGGTGTGCGGGAAGCCGTGCTTCAAGGGCTGGGTGTCGGTTATGTGCCGGTCTGGCACTTCGTTGCGCAGGAAATCGAAACCGGCCGCTTGTCGGTTCTGCTCAAAGGCTATGAGCCACCGCCGCAGCCCATCAGCGCTGTTTATCCCTCGCGGCGTTTCCTGGCGTTCAAAGTCAGGGCCATGATCGACTTTCTCGCCAGCGAATTCGAAATCGATCCGAAGCTGAGCGCCTATGCGGCATGACGACCGTTGGTCTAGTACTGCACCTTTGCCCCGAACAGCCAGACATTCGCACTCACGTTGTTTCCCGGCGCGGTGCTGGTCGTGCGTTCGTGCGTGTATGTGCCCTTCAGCACGAGGTTGCGTGTCACGCTGTATTCCGCGCCCAGGTTGGCGCGCAACGTGTCGTCCTTGCGATTGATGCCGTTGAAATCGGCGCGTCCGAAGCTGCCGCCCGCCGTGAACACGAGGTTGCGCAGGAAGGCGTGGCTGAGGTCGGCGCTGATCCTGCGGGTAACGGAGCCGGACGAGCCGGTCTGCGTGGTTTCCTCGAATTCCGTGGTGCCGCGCAGGCGCAGCGTTGTCAGCGGGGAGACGGTCCAGGCGAGCGTTCCCTCCACCACAGGGCCGCGGATGTCACGCAGGCGCTGGTCCTCGTAGCGGCGCAGGCCGTAGCCCGCGGCGACCTCGCCCGTCAGTGTGCGGGTGATCTCGAAGCTGGTGCCGCCGCGCACCTGCAGGCCGTTGGAATCGCGCTGGAATCCGGTGTTGTCGGTGCGCAGGTCATAGCGGCGTGTGTCGAGCAAGGCCTCGGCGAAGGGAATGATGCCGGGCGTCACCTCGTATCCCGTGCGCAGGCGCACGCCGTATTGCGTGAAATTCCGGTCCTTCTGCGACAGGATCTGGCCATTGCCCAGCGGTGCATCGGCATAGTCCGAGCGGTCGATGGTGCCGCGCGCGGAAACCGAGAGGCGGTTGAACCGCTGGGTCACGCCCGCCGATCCGCCGTATTGATAGGTGAGTGGGCGGCCTTCGGCGCGACCCGTCAGGTTGGCGGTGCCGGGCGTCTGGGTGTCGAGGCGGCCGCGCAGTTCGAAATCAAAGGCCGTGTCACGGCTGACATCGAGCCGCAGGCCGACGCGGCCCGTGGCATCGGGGCGGTCCGCCTCGGGCCTGCCGATGTACTTGCTGTAGCCCGCTTTCACATCCGCCGTCAGTTCGTGGACAGACCAGTCGGAGCGCGCGGTGAAGCCGCCTTCGGTGCGGGCGACGGTTGAGCCCTTCTTGGCACCCGCGCGGCGCTCGGGGTTCGAATCATAGCCGCCCTGCGCCTCGAGCGTGGGAAACACCAGCAATGTGCCCACCCGGAGCCCGAGCGGCGCGAAGGGGTCGGTCACGGCGGGGCGTGCGCGGCGGGGTGTCAGCGGCGCGGCAAGGCCCTGATGCACGGTCTGGTCCGGGCCGGGTGCCGTGACAGCGGTGTTGAGGGGACGCTCCAGCGAGCGGAAATTCTGCTGCGCGGGGCGGCGCGCGGTCGCGGTGGTGGGCGCGGTTCCGGCAGGTTCTGAAAGGGCCGGGGATGTGGCAGGGCCCTGCGCCCGCGCACCCGGCTGTCCAGACGTGCGGCGGCGCACATTCTGCCGCAGGGGTTCGGCACTGTCGGCCCGTCGGCCCGTGGGCGTCACGACGTTGCGGTTGGCGTCGCCCGCAGTGCGGCCCACGCGGGTGATGGGGTCATCATCGACGGTTCCGCGCAGGGATTGGGCGCAGGCGGGCGTACCGCCGAGCATCGTGCCCGCCAGGAGAATCACCGCCAGACCCTGATTCTTGCCGGGTTTCACGCCGGTCACCTGCCTTGTCTGTCGCCTGTGTCAGGCTTTCCAAGGGGTAAACGCTTATGGTTAATGGAGCGTTAGGTCGGCGGTTGCGTGTGCCGTTCACGACAGCATTCCGCTTTCAGGGGTTGCCCAAACGCCTGTTCTATGCTTTTAGCCCTCATCGGTTTTGAGATCACGCGCTCGACGGGCGCGTTTTTTGTTCGTGAGACAGTC
>JANMFA010000153.1:0-2782 GCA_031377545.1 Hyphomicrobiales bacterium
CCGGATTTGAGCCTGCCGCTGGACCGGATTTTCGGCATCACCACATTCGAACTTGGCTGACCTCACAGGAGAGCATCATGGCGACATTTGATACGGTCATCTGCGGCGGCACCGTCGTTACAGCCGCTGACACGGTCAAGGCTGATGTCGGCATCCGGGCTGGCCGTATTGTCGCGGTGGCCGACACGCTCACCGACGCCACCACGGTCATTGACGCGACCGGCCTTCTGGTCATGCCTGGCGGCATCGACAGCCATGTACATCTGGCCCAGCACGCCTGGGGAGCCCGCATGGCCGATGGTTTCGAGAGCGGCACCCGCTCCGCCGTGGCCGGCGGCAACACCACCATCCTGCCCTTCGCCATCCAGCCACGCGGTGCGTCCCTGCGCGACAGCGTCACCAATTACCACAAGGAGGCGGATGGCAAATCCTATTGCGACTACGGCTTCCACCTGATCATCACCGATCCGTCGCCTTCCGTGCTGGGGCAGGAACTGCCGGCGCTGGTGGCAGATGGCTACACCTCGTTCAAGGTCTTCATGACCTATGACGACATGGTGCTGAATGACCGGCAGTTGCTCGAGGTCTTCGAGGTGGCGCGCCGCGAGAAGGCCCTCGTCATGGTCCATGCCGAAGGTTACGACGCCATCAAGTTCATGACGGAGCGGCTGGAGGCGGCGGGCAAGACCGCGCCCTATTACCACGCGGTGTCGCGACCCGAGAGTGTCGAGCGCGAGGCGGCCCACCGCGCCATTTCCCATGCGGAACTGACCGATGTGCCGATCATGATTGTGCATGTCTCGGGCCGCGAGGCGATGGAGCAGATCCGCTGGGCCCAGCAGCGCGGGCTGAAAATCTACGGCGAGACCTGCCCGCAATATATCTCCCTGACCGCAGACGCCATGAAGGGTGAAAACATGCAAGGCGGCGATATGAATGAGACAGGGGCTAAATATGTCTGCTCGCCGCCCCCGCGCGATCAGGAAAGCTGGGCGGCGATCTGGGAGGGCATCACGCAAGGGATATTCACCACCTTCTCCTCCGACCACTGCCCCTTTCTCTATGACAGCCCGGAAGGCAAGCTGAACCCGGAGGGCAAGCGCTCGTTCCGTTATGTCCCCAATGGGATTCCGGGCGTTGAAACCCGGATGCCGATCCTGTTTTCCGAGGGCGTGGTCAAGGGGCGCATCAGCCTCAACCAGTTCGTGGCTCTGACCTCGACCAACCACGCCAAGATGTATGGGCTCTACCCGAAAAAAGGCTCGATTGCCGTCGGCTGCGATGCCGATATCGTGCTCTGGGATGCAAAACGCAAGGTGACGATCTCGCAGGAGCTTTTGCATCATGGCAGCGATTATACGCCATGGGAGGGCTATGAGGTCACCGGCTGGCCGGTCTCGACCTTTGTGCGCGGCAAGCTGGTCTATCGTGACGGCGAAATCCTCGGATCACCCGGCGAAGGCCAGTTCCTCAAGCGCGGGCTGTCGCCCTATGCGGTCCCGTCAGGCGGCATCTGAAACCCGCGTCGCACATTTATGATGAGCGCTTGTCTTTTGTTGCTTCAGCGGTCTTCGCTGTCGAGCTTTCGCTGGAAAGGCCACCCAGAACGACAAGAACGAACAGACCCATCGCTGCGGCCATGACGCCGATGCTCCACAGGCCGAGGCCGCAGGCAAGACCAACCGCGCCGGCGAGCCACAGGCCCGCGCCTGTTGTGAGCCCCTGCACAGTCCGGCCCGACTGGATGATCGAGCCTGCTGCCAGAAAGGCAACACCGGCCGTCACGGCCTCGATGATCCGCACGGGATCGAATGCCTGTTCTCGGCCCGGCTGAACGGTGCGGGTGATTTCGATGGAAATGATGGCGAACACCGCTGCCGCCAACGCCACAAGCATGTGCGTGCGCAAACCTGCCGGACGCTTCTTGATCTCCCGGTCAATGCCGATGGCTGCGCCAAGCACGCACGCCAGGCAAATCCTGATGGCGATCTGCCAGTGGCCCAGCGCGGTTTCCGGGAGAGAGAGTTCCATCATGTTTGCAATCCAGTTGCGTGGCCCGGGCCGGGCGACTGGATACCAACGCGCAAGCCCCTGAAAGGTTCACCCGCGCAAACCCGTCCCGACATGAGCCGCGATCTCGGCATGGGGGGCGAACCAGGCGCCGCCCTTGCCCTTGATGTGGCGGATCAGCTCTTCCAGAATGAAAATGCGCGAGCGGTAGGTGATGACATGCGGGTGCATGGTGAGGAGAAACAGCCCGCCTTCCGCATGGGCGCGGTCAAACTCGCGGATGAAGATGTCGAGCACGGCAGGTGGCGGCGTATAGGGCCTGAGCGCCTGAAACCGGTTCATGTTGAAATAGGGTGCGTCATCCCTGATCCACTCGACCGGTAATTCGACGATGCCCGTCGGCTCGCCATTCTCGACCAGCTCATAGGGGTCGTCATCGGCCATCAGGGACGAATCGTAGAGGAGACCCAGCTCGCGCTGGATCTTCAGCGTGGCGGGTGAGAAATCCCATGACGGCGTGCGCATACCGACGGCACGCACGCCAGTGATTTTCTCCAGCGCATCGGCGGCGCGAAAATGCAGGTCGCGCTCGATCTCTTCCGGCAGCACGGAATTGAGTTCGTGAATCCAGCCATGCAGACCGATCTCGTGACCTTCCGCAATGACGCGGCGCTGCTCGTCTGGATAGAGCTTTGCCGCCACCGCCGGCACGAAGAACGAGGCCCTGATCTCCTCGCGTTTCAGGATCTCCAGAATGCGCGGGATGCCGACC
>JANMFA010000170.1:0-2194 GCA_031377545.1 Hyphomicrobiales bacterium
TTGGGGCCGATCAGCGCCGTGATCTCGCCGCTGCTGGCGGTGAACGACAGGTTGTTGATGGCGACAAGGCCACCAAAACGCATAGTCAGATGCTCGACCTTGAGGATCGGAACGGAAGACGGAGGCAACATCATCCATGCCCCTCCTTCACATGCTCGGAGCCGATGATCTTGCGTTCGCGCAGGAAGATCGAGGGTGCACGGGTTGCGATCAGGCCGCGCGGCTTCCAAAGCATCATCAGCACCATGCCCGCACCGACCAGCAACATGCGGTACTTGGAGGGATCATCGCCGATCAGCGGCTTGAGAAACTCGAGTTCACGCAGGATCTCGCTGCCGCCTACCAGAACAATCGCCGCAATGACGACACCCACAAGCGATCCGGCACCGCCCAGTACAACAATTGCCAGGATCAGCGCGGATTGCTCGAAGATGAAGCTTTCCGGCGTGATGAAGCCTTGGCGTGCGCCGAAGAAGGCGCCGGCAAAGCCGCCGAACATCGCCCCGATGGCGAAGGCGGTCAGCTTGGTGTTCGTCGTGTTCATACCCACGGCGCGGCAGGCGATTTCGTCCTCGCGCAGCGCTTCCCAGGCCCGTCCCACGGGAAGCCGCTTCAGCCGCAGCGTCACCCATGCCGTGATCAGCGAGAGGATCAGGATGGTGTAATAGAGGAAAATCGTCCGGTAGGCCGGTGATGGCTCCAGTCCGAACAGCGCCGCAAAGCCCGTGTCCGAGGCATTGAACGGAATGCCGAAGAAATCGATCTTCGGAGCCGAGAGCCCCGCTCCGCCACCCGTCAGATCGCGCCAGTTCAGCGCAACGAGATAGATGATTTCACCGAAGGCCAGCGTAACAATGGCGAGATAATCACCTCTGAGCCGCAGCACCGGGAAGCCCAGCAGAATGCCCCACATCGCGGCCATAACGCCCGCCACCGGCAGGGCCATCCAGAACGAAAACGGCCAGCCATTCTGGGCCGAAACAGTTGCCAGAAGCGCATAGGTATAGGAGCCGATAGCGTAGAATGCGACATAACCCAGATCGAGCAGTCCCGCGAGGCCGACCACGATGTTCAGGCCCCACCCGAGCATGATGTAGATCAGGATCAGCACACCGAAATTGTCCACCCATTTGGGTACCGTGCCCCAGCCGGAGATCATGACCACCAGAACGGGAAAAATCGCGAGGAAACCGACAAACAGCGGCAGTCCGATCATCTCGACCTTGTGCATGTCGATCTTCGAACCACCGGCAGCCTCGCGAAGTGCTGCCGCACGCGCTCGGTTCCAGGCGAACCAGCTGCGCAGCAGGCTGCCGACAAACACTGCCCCGACCATGCTCGCCAGTAGGCCAACCCTCGGCTTCAGGACGATTTCGTTCGTTAGGGCCTGATCGGTCTTGAGTCCGACGATCAGGCCGAAGAGACCCAGCGCAACAAGCGCGGCCCACAGCGCATCCTTGAGTGCGCCGACCGCATCAAAATTCTCGGAAACCTCCGCCGCCATCGCAGCGTCGGCACGCACGGGAGCGGACATCTAGACCTTCTCCACTTCTGGCTTGCCGAGAATGCCCTGAGGCAGAAAAATCAGCGTGATCACAAGAATGGTGAAGGCCGCAACGTCCTTGTAATCGATGGAGAAATAGCCCGACCAGAGGCTTTCAATCAGGCCGATCAGCAGGCCGCCAAGCACGGCACCGGGCAGCGATCCGATGCCTCCCAGCACTGCTGCGGTGAAGGCTTTCACGCCAGGTATGAATCCGTCCTTGTACGACACGACATTGTACTTCACGAGCCACATGGTGGCGGCGACGGCGGCCAGCCCGGCTCCGATAATGAATGTGATCGCCACAGTCTTGTTGACATTGATGCCCAGCAAAGCCGCCATCTTGCGGTCCTGCTCGCAGGCCCGCTGAGCGCGTCCAAGCGGTGTTTTCTGCACGAGATACCAGAACACCAGCAGCAGGACCGCCGTCACCACCATGATCAGCAGATCCTTGTAGGCTAGCACGACGTCAAAAGTCGCCCCCCTCAGTAACGTGATGCCGCCGTCGATGATGGTGGGGACCGGCTTGTTGCGCGCATCCTGGCTGACCTGGACGAAGTTGATCAGCAGGATCGACATGCCAATGGCGGAAATCAGCGGAGCGAGCCGGAACGAGCCGCGCAGCTTGCGATAGGCCACCTTCTCGATGCT
>JANMFA010000196.1:0-1911 GCA_031377545.1 Hyphomicrobiales bacterium
GGTCGGCACGCAGCGCCGCGATTTCGTCGCCACGTTCGTCGAGCCGTGGTTCCTCGACCGCAAGCTCGAACTGGAGAGACGGACATGCATTGCCTGAAGGAATCGATCCGCGCCACGCGCCAGCACGCTTATGCCCATCATATCCAGCGGCTGATGATAACCGGCAATTTCGCCCTGCTTGCGGGAATTGCTCCGCATGAGGTCGAGGAATGGTATTTGATCGTCTATGCCGATGCCTATGAGTGGGTGGAACTGCCAAACGTACACGGCATGGTACTGCATGCCGATGGTGGCTTGCTCGGCTCAAAACCCTACGCTGCATCGGGAGCTTATATCGACCGGATGTCGGACTATTGCGGCTTTTGCCGCTATGATCCGGGGCTCAAGAGCGGTTCAGAAGCCTGCCCCTTCAATGCCCTCTACTGGAATTTCCTGATCGACAATGCGCCGAAGCTGGCGAAGAACCCGCGCATGGCGATGCCATACCTGACGCTGGCGAAGATGACGGACGAGCGCAAGCGGCAGATCGTGGCCGACTCGACTGCTTTTCTGCAGAACCTTGATTGAACCCAGGGGAATTGCGCTCACAATTCCCGAGGCTATGCTTGGTCCGCGTCAATCCCGCGAGTCTGGAGCGAGAGCCATGATCAAACAGTTTTGTATGGCACTTGCCATGGCGATGAGCGCCGCAGGCCCCGTTTCCGCCCAGAATCGCCCTTCCTTCGATTGCGCGAAGGCAAAGGGCGACGTCGAGAATGCGATCTGCAAAAGCGCGGAGCTGTCCAGCCTCGACCGCGAGATTGCACTGACCTTCGGGCAATTGCGCCGCAGGCTCGGCCCGGAAGCGGCGCGGGCGCTGAGGCAGGAGCAGGAAACCTTCAATGCCACCCGTGATGTGGCGATGGCGAACCCGGACAGCGACCTCAAGTCCTTCATGGCGGAGCACTTGACCTGGCTGCGGCGCATCCAGCTTCCGGCAGCTGACGCGGGGTCGGCCGCCTTTATCGGCGAGTGGAGCACCCCTTACGGCACTGTATCGATCAAGCCCGGTAAATCCGGCGTACTGGCCATTGAGATCAACACAACGTCCGGCGTGTCCGCCCGCTGGGTCTGCGAGGTTTCCGGCGAGGCGCGTCTGCGCGATGGCAAGCTCACGTTCAAGGAGGACAACATCACGATCATCCTTGCGCGCAAGGGCGACGTGCTCGGCATTGAGGAAATCGTGCCCGCCAGTCAGGGCCGGGACTATTGCGGCGCGAATGGAGCTATCGAAGGCCAGTACTTCAAGCTACGCCCGGGCGAATAGGTGGAGCGCTGGAATTTCCACAAAAGCGCCTCAGAAAAGCCCGATCGCGGGATGTTAACCTCCTGTTAACCCTTGGAGGACGACCCGTATGTTGCGTCTTGCACTCGCTGCCTCAGTGTTCGCTTCGGCCTTGCCCGCCTTGGCCCAGACCGCACCCGATTGCGGCAAGCTGACAGGTGCCACCGACAAGGCGATCTGTGCCGATCCGCAGCTGAATGACCTCGACAAGGCCCTGCGCCAGTCCTTCTCCAAGGCCAGGGCGCGGGTGGACAGCACCGCGCTCAAGGCGCTGGACAAGGACCAGAAGGATTTTCTCTCCGAACGCGCGCTGGTCTTCGAGAACCGCTCGATGCCGCTGAAAGACTATATGAAGAACCGGCTGTCGTTTCTGGATGGGCTGGACAATCCGGCCTGGGGCCGCGATGCGGAGGCCTATCTCGGGACGTGGCGCAACAGCCTGGGTGAAGTGCGCATCAGCAAGGACGACACGGGCAAGCTCGTTGTCGCCATCAGCACGCTCTCTCCCGCTGAAAGCAAGTGGATCTGCGACATCGAGGGCTCTGGCACGCCGCGGAATGGCAAGCTTGAGTTTGTCGAGGATGACG
>JANMFA010000021.1:0-3985 GCA_031377545.1 Hyphomicrobiales bacterium
GCGAGATAGCGGTCGATCATGGCCAGTGGCAGGAATGCTGCCTTGATCTCCGGCCGCATGGCCCCCTTGAGCGCGCGCGCTTTTGCCAGATGATCGCGCGCCCGTGCCCGCATCTTGGCCAGCGCGGCCCGCAGCTTGGAACTGTCTGTGCCCGAAACAACATCCTCGCGGTCGATGCCGACGGCAGTCATCACGGATTGCGGCAGATACACTTGCCCGCGCCGCGAGTGCCACGGAAAGGCCCGCAACATCCCGGCCATGGCATAGGCTACGCCCGCGTGGCCCGCCGCATCGGCGGAGCCCGGCTCCTCTCCCCTGGTCAGGATGATGCAGACCATCCGAAACAGGGCGGAAGACGTCTCGCCGCAATAGCCCTCAAGCGCATTCCAGTCGGTCATGGGATCATCGTAAAGATCGAATGTCCGCGCATCGATCAGGTCGAGAAATGGCTGCAGCGGCAACCTGTTGGTCGCAATCGTATCGTGGATGGCCACAGCAACCGGATGGCCGCCCGCTTCCTCGCCACGCTTGCCATTCAGGATATCACGCCACCATTGCAGGCGGATCTCGCCCGGCATTGGTTCCTTGGCAGCAGCGCGCACACCGGCGATTTCCAGTGAGAACGCCTGCAGCGCATTGAGATGCTTTCGCCGTTCCGCAGGGGCGAACAAGGTTGCGACATGGCGGTCGGCATCGTGCTTCTGCACGAGGCCCGCGCAGATCGTATAGGCGTTGGGGAGGAGATCATTCATGGAGACGCTGCTAGCGCGGCTGCCAGCGGAAGAAAAGCAGCAATCCCCAACCGATTGCCAATCCCCAGAACGCCGGGCCGATGCTGAAAAGCGCGAGACCGGATGCCGTCACCAGCAATGTCGCCATCGCAGGAATGCGCTCCTCCTCGACTTGCAATGCATTTGCCGTGGCTGAGGCGAAGGAGCCGATCAGGGCCAGGCCAGCTGCAGCCTCGATCAGCAATGGCGAGGCATGGACAACCAAGGCGGTGACAACGCCTGCCAGCAGCGCAAGGACGATATAGCCCACACCACCAACAACGGCCGCCACATAGCGCCGCGCCGGATCGGGATGCGCCTCCGGCGAGGCACACAAGGCTGCCGTGATGGCCGCAAAATTGATCGTTGCCGCGCCAAACGGTGCCGTCAGCATCGACACGAAACCCGTCACCAGCAATCCGTCACGCGGCTTTGGCCGGAAGTCGAATGTCCCCAGCACGGCGAGGCCTGTGATGTTCTGGGAGGCCATCGTGACGATGAACAGCGGGATCGCAAGCGAGATCAGCGCTTCCAGCGTGAAAACAGGCTGCACCATGGTGATCGAGGGCAGAAAGAAGCCAAGATTCCCGCCGGTCTGGCCGGTTACGAGGATTGCGCCGACGGCAACCACAACAGCGGCAGGCACCGCATACAGCCGGTTGACCTTCAGCATCACCACCCACGTCAGCAAGATCGCCGCAGCAATGGTCGGGCTTTCCTTCAGCGCGATGAATGGGGCAAGGCACAGCTTGAAGATGATGCCCGCCAGCATTGCGTTCGCGATGGACTTTGGAATCGCATTGATCAGACGCGCCAGCGGAGACCACAATGCGGTCAGCATGATAAGGACTGCCGCCACGATGAACGCGCCGACAGCGGCATTGAAGCCGCCCTGCACGGCCGGCGTGACGGCCAGCAACGCCAGCCCCGGCGTGGTCCAGGCGATGGAAATGGGCATGCGCGTGTAGAGGCTGAGCCCAATTGCCACAATGCCCTTGCCGATGCCCAGCACGAACAGGCCTGATGCGATCTGCTCGGAACTAGCCCCCATGGCCTTGAGGCCCTGCACCACAATCGCGACCGAACTGGCATAGCCGACGATGGCGACCAGCACGCCCTGCATGGCGGCCTGACGTGAAAAGTCCTGCCAGAAGCGCGTCATTCCCTGCCCAGCCCTGCCTTGCCCTGCCATCACGTCGCAGTCCAGTATCCGGCGGCAATCAGCGCCACCTCGCCTGAAATCAATCCCATGGCGATGGAGCGGCGGGTTGCGAACATGACGGCCAGGCCAACTCCGACCGCTCCCAGTCGCCCCCACAGCGGCACCATGGCGAGTGCTCCCTGGGGCGAGAGTAGTAGTTTGGCGACGACAGCCGTGACCAGCGCCGTCGAGACCATGCGGACCCAGTGAAAGACCTCGGATTCCTCCTTGAGGCCCTTGCCCGCCAGAACGCCGAGAACCCGCCAGACCTCGGTCGGCAGAAATCCAAAAATCACGACGACGAAATACGGCCACAAGCCGCCTGTCGCGTGCTCCAGCGAGGCGAGAATGCCGCTCATGCGCGCCTCCGGTGACGCATCATGCGCTCAATGCCATAGGCCAGCGTACCTCCCACAAGCCCGGCAGCAACGAGATCGTAGTCCGTACCCACGAGAAGGGTCGCCACGGGCGTCAGCGCAATGGCAGCCACGATCGGCAGGACGTCCGGCCAGCGCTTGACCGATCCGGCCAGATTGACGCTGAAAAACATCGGGGTCGTAAACAGCAGCGCCGCAGCGAGAACAGCCGGCAGCGCTCCCACCAGAAAATACCCTGCACCCGTCGCCAGAGTACCGCTGAGCAGCACCACCAGGCCAAACCCGCAGAAATAGGGATACCGGAACGGCTTGGGCTCATCCGGCAACCGCCGCATCCCCTCGACCCAGTTGGTGATCGAAATCAGATGGGCCGCCAGCAGCAATTGCCACAAGGGCCGCTTCGGATCGTTCAAAAGCGGCACAAGGGAAATTGTCATCGGCATGAACCGCAGGGAGCTGAACAGCACGGCGATGGCCGCCACCGGCAGGGCCGTTCCCGTGGCGATGGAGCCAAACAGCAGCACCTGCGCAGGCCCCGCCCACATCAGGGCCGATGACAGCATGCCCGCCAGCATCGGATACCCGATGTCACGCGCCAGTCCGCCGATGCCGATCAGGCTGAAACAGATGGTGATGGCGGGAAGCCCCAAGGCATCCCTGCCACCACGCAAGGCGTGGCCAAGAGGTGACATCGTGTCGGTTGCAGGGGAGTTCAGCGTCGAGGACATGCAGCTTCAGGGTATCGCTTGCGGAATCGTCACCGCAAGCCTCTTGATCGAAGCAACAGGGATAAGCATTCCTGTCCAATCAAAATGGCTGATTTTGATCATGCTCGCACGAAATTGCGAGACAAAGCGCTATTTCACGAATGTCAGCGTCACGTCGCCAATCGGCACCCCAAACTTCGAGACAGTCGCCTTGTTCAGCACGCTGCGCCGGTCGATCGGCGCGATCGTGTCGGCGAAGTCGAGTCGCGTCACGCTTCCGTCCTTGGCGCGAACGTCGGCGGAATATGTCAGTTGAACGGTGTTGCCAACCTGCCGAACGACGGCCTTGCCGATCACATCCTCCCGGACTCCTTCATAGACGCCGGGGCCGGTCTTGGTGAAACGCCAGGTTTTCACGTCCTTCTCGCCATCCGCGAAAAAGAAATCCTCGCGCAATGTGAGTGTCCTGCCGTCCCAACGCCCGCGGGTGACAACCGTCAGCGGACGGTTGACGCCGACAATCGACGAGGTGAATGCGCCCTTGCCCGTGGTTCTACCCGCAAAAAAGCCTTCAAGCGTGAAGGCGGGCGCATCGCGGGGCACGGGCACATTGGGCGGACCGGCGCAAGCAGATGCAAGCAATCCAAGCGCGGAGACCGTCAAAAACCGTCGGCGAGCAACCAACTGACGAACAGCAGAAATTTTCATGGCATTCCAGTCACATTGGCCCCGCAACCATGGAGATTTTACGCGGGAGCAGAGACGTCGGATTGAACGTTATCGCCGCAGGGGTGCGGTCACCACGCCAGTGGGAACCGCCTGTTCGCGGTTTTTCGGCTGCCGCTCCGCCATCAGGTCATCCCAGCCCTTGATGCCGAACCAGACGATCATCACAAGGATGGGCACGCAGATCCAGCCCATGATCTCTTC
>JANMFA010000237.1:0-3882 GCA_031377545.1 Hyphomicrobiales bacterium
GATCCATTCCTACACCAACGATCAGCCTTCCCTCGACCAGATGCACAAGGACCTCTACCGGGCGCGCGCGGCTGCCGTGTCGATGATCCCGACCTCGACAGGCGCGGCCAAGGCCGTGGGCCTGGTATTGCCAGAACTCGCGGGCAAGCTCGACGGCATCTCGGTGCGCGTGCCGACACCCAATGTCTCGGTCGTGGACCTGAAGTTCATCGCCAAGCGCGCCACGACCGTGAAGGAAATCAACGATGCCATCATCAAGGCGTCGAACGGCAAGCTGAAGGGTATTCTCGGCTTCACCGACCAGCCGAATGTCTCGATCGACTTCAACCACGATCCGCATTCCTCGATCTTCCATCTCGACCAGACCAAGGTGATGGACGGCACGTTCTGCTCGATCCTCACGTGGTATGACAACGAATGGGGCTTCTCGAACAGGATGAGCGATACGGCGGTGGCGCTGGCGAAGCTGATTTGATTGCGGCGAATATTTAGATAAAGTGTTTTAATGTCGATTAGCGCGGTTGAATATGATTGGTTGGCGGGACAGGTAAGCACCAGCTTTCCTGATTTGAAATGTCTGCGTTGTGGCCACGACAAGTTCTACCTTGATACATCGCGTTCCAAACCCAAGATGCGGAGCTTGGGAGATCTTGCAAGCGCCATTGGCTCGTCACATGAGCCAAGGTATGTCGGCATCGTGTGCACAAAGTGTGGGCACGTCGAGCAACATGTTGTCGATGTCATTGAAAAGGCTGCGAAGCCCATCAAACGAGGCAATTGATGGGTGAGATCATCAGGCCGCCTCAATTCGATGGCCAAGGCGGCGGCCCAGGTCCGGAGGATCCGATGATTGAACAGCGGGTAGCAAGGCTCGAAGATGACATGAAGGAGGTGAAGTCTTCTTTGAAAATCATCGAGGCCGCTGTTTCAGAGATCAAGCATCTTCCAAAGATGTCGGATTATGCCGCTCTGAAAGCTGACGTGTCCGAGATGAAGGGCAAGCTCTCTAACATGCCGAACACATGGACGATCCTAGGCATCGTGTTCACAACATGGGCATTGGGGTCAGGGCTACTTATCTGGACTCTGACCAATCTGATCAAAAAATGACCTTTAAAGCCCTCTCCGATCTCTCCCCCCGCGGCCGACGCATCCTGCTGCGCGTCGACCTCAACGCGCCCTTCGACAACGGCAAGTTGTCCGACGCCACGCGCATCGACCGCATCATGCCGACGATCAAGATGCTTTCGGACAAGGGCGGGCGCGTGATCCTCGTGGCGCATTTCGGGCGACCCAAGGGTTTTGATCCGAAAGAGACACTGGGACCAGCCGTGGCAGAAGTGGCCAAGCGGCTTGGCAAGCCCGTGCCACTGGCGAAGGACTGCATCGGCATCGAGGCGCTGTCGCTCATCTCCACCATGAAAGACGGCGATGTCATCGCGCTTGAGAACACACGCTTTCATGCAGGTGAAGAAAAGAACGATCCGGCGTTTCTGGCGGCGCTTGCGGCCAATGGTGATGTCTATGTCAACGATGCCTTCTCCGCCGCGCACCGCGCGCATGCCTCAACCGCTGGTCTCGCCCACAAGCTTCCGGCCTATGCCGGGCTGACGATGGAAGCGGAGTTGCTCGCGCTGGACAAGGCGCTGGGCAATCCCAAGAAGCCCGTGGCGGCGCTAGTGGGCGGAGCCAAGGTGTCATCCAAGCTTGACCTGCTGGGCAATCTCGTGACCCGCGTGCAGGTGCTCATCATCGGCGGCGGGATGGCGAACACGTTTCTCGCGGCGCGCGGTGTCAATGTCGGCAAGTCGCTGTGCGAGCATGACCTGGTTGGCACGGCCCGCGAGATCGAAGCGAAGGCGAAAAAAGCGGGATGCACGATCATTCTGCCGGTCGATGCCGTGGTGGCGAAGGAATTCAAGGCGGGTGCGAGCAACCGCGTGGTGGATGTTTCAGGCGTCGCTGCGGACGAGATGATCCTCGATGCCGGTCCCAAATCCGTCGCTGCCGTCAATGCGGCACTCGCCAAGGCGAAAACGCTGGTGTGGAACGGCCCGATGGGTGCGTTCGAGATCGCACCGTTCGATGCAGGCACCGTCACGGTGGCGAAGGAAGCCGCTCGATTGACCAAGGCAGGCGCACTTGTGTCGGTGGCGGGCGGCGGAGATACGGTATCAGCGCTGAACCACGCAGGTGTTGGCGACGATTTCACCTATGTCTCGACCGCTGGCGGTGCTTTCCTCGAATGGATGGAAGGCAAGGTTCTGCCGGGCGTCAAGGCGCTGGGATAATCTACTTACCCCCTTTACGCATCTCCTGCGTCCCCTATTTCACTGCACAAAACGATAAGTGTTGTCCGGGGGGTTTAGCGAGATGAACATGCATGATGCGCGGTTGTCCGTCACGACGGGAACCATTGCCAATATCGCGAGCGAGGCCGCCCGACATTTTGGCGCCAAGACCGCCTACACCGTCGTGATGCCGAATGGCATGTTTGGCAAACTGACCTTTGAGGACGTCGACAAACTCTCCGATGATTTCGCGACTTATCTGCGCGAAGACTGTGGACTCGCGCCGGGCGACCGTGTCGCATTGCAGACTCCGAACTGCCTCGCCTTTCCAGTTGCAGCCTTTGGCATTTTCAAGGCCGGCTGCGTGTTGGTGAACACCAATCCGCTTTACACGGCGGATGAGATGGAGCGGCAATTCGCCGATGCCGGCGTGAGCGCCTTGGTCATTGTCGATATGTTCGCGGACAAGTTGGCCGAGGTCGCCGGACGGCTGGCAATCAAGCATGTCATCGTCTCGGCAGTCTCTGAGTTCATGCCGCGTGCCGTCAGCGGCGTCATCCGTCTCGTGCAGCGGCACTGGGACCGCTCGCTCCCGCCTGTGACGACGCCACACACACGCTTCTCAACGGCGCTGAAGGAGGGGCGAGAGACGCGCAAGACACGCGGCATCACAGTCTCCGGCTACACCGCGGACATGGGATCGGATGCGCTCGCCTGCCTCCAGTACACTGGCGGCACGACCGGTGTCTCCAAGGGTGCAATGCTGACCCATGCCAACATCCTCGCGAATATCGCCCAGGGAGAAGGCTGCTTCAAAGGCAACATGCGACTTGGCGAAGAGGTCATGCTGACGGCCTTGCCGCTTTACCACATTCTCGCGTTTACCGCGAATTTCCTGATGTTCCACAAGGCAGGGGCGAACAACATCCTGATCCCCAATCCGCGCCCGATTGCGAACCTCAAGCGTGCCTTTGAAAACCACGAGATAACCTGGATGACCGGCGTCAACACATTGTTCAACGCGCTGAACAATGAGTTCTGGTTTGCCGAAAGTCCGCCGAAGACCTTGCGGGGAGCGGTGGCTGGCGGCATGGCGCTGCAGCAGTCGGTGGCAGTGCGCTTCAAGGCAATCACGGGGGCAGATGTCTATGAAGGCTATGTGCTGACCGAGACATCACCGATCGTGACCTTCAATGCGCCCGGCATGGCGAAGGTCGGCACGATAGGCCTGCCCATGGCCGCTACGGAGGTCGCGCTGTTTGACGATGACGGGCTCGAGACGCCTGCGGGCGAGCCAGGAGAGCTTGCGGTCAAGGGGCCGCAGGTGATGCAGGGCTATTGGAACAAGCCCGAGGAGACCGCCAAGGTCATGCGCGACGGGTGGTTCCTGACCGGCGACATCGCGACCCGCGACGCAGAAGGTTATCTCCGCATCGTGGACCGGAAGAAGGACATGATCCTCGTTTCCGGCTTCAACGTCTATCCCAACGAGGTCGAGGACGTCATCGCCCGTCATCCCGGCGTGCTTGAATGCGCTGTCATCGGCGTGCCGGACGGGGCAGCGGGCGAAGCGGTCGCTGCCTATGTTGTG
>JANMFA010000246.1:0-24091 GCA_031377545.1 Hyphomicrobiales bacterium
GATGTCGCTCAAGGGCAAGACACTCTTCATCACCGGCGCATCACGCGGAATCGGCCTTGCGATTGCGCTTCGCGCCGCACGCGACGGCGCCAACATCGCCATCGCTGCAAAAACAGATACGCCCCATCCAAAATTGCCGGGCACGATTCACACAGCGGCCGCAGAAGTCGAACAGGCCGGCGGCAAGGCTTTGCCGCTTGTCGTCGATGTGCGCGATGAGGAGAGCGTGAAGGCGGCCATCACCAAGACGGTGGAGACCTTCGGCGGCCTCGATGTTGTGGTCAACAACGCATCGGCCATCAACCTCTCGCGGACCGAGGCGGTTGACATGAAGCGCTATGACCTGATGAACCAGATCAACACGCGCGGCACCTTCATGGTGTCGAAATTCGCGATTCCCCATCTGGCGCAATCCTCCAATCCGCATATCCTGATGCTGTCACCGCCACTCGACATGAGTGAGAAGTGGTTTGCGCCCCATCTGGCGTATTCCATTGCCAAATACGGCATGAGCCTGTGCGTTTTGGGGCTCGCGGGTGAATTGCGGAGCAAGGGCATCGCCGTCAATGCACTGTGGCCGCGCACGACCATCGCCACTGCCGCAGTCAACAACCTGCTGGGCGGCGACGCGCTCATGAAGGCCTCGCGGACACCGGAGATCCTGGCGGACGCCGCGCATATGATTTTCACCACGCCCTCGAAGGAACTGACCGGCCAGTTCCTGATCGATGACACGTTCATGGTCTCGCGCGGGGTGACCGATTTCGACCGTTACCGGGTTGACCCGACGCAGGCTCTCGCACCGGACTTCTTCGTTCCCTCCGACAGTGTGCCGCCCGTGAGCTTGAAAGCCATCCGCTGACGGCCTAGGACCGATCCACTTGCATGCGTCGACAGGGGCCCGAGCATCATGATCATTGTTCACAAGGCACTCGCAAGCGTGTCGGGTCAGGAAAATGGTTCCCTCGAACGGCATGTGCTGGTGCCGGGTGAGGCGATCAACGCTGCCGCCTTGTGGATCGATCTGATCGAGCCGACCCGGGACGAGGACAGACTCGTCGAGGAGCATCTGGGAATTTCGATTCCCACCCGCGATGAAATGCAGGATATCGAGCCGTCCAGCCTGCTCTACTCCGAGAACAGCGCCCGCTACATGACGGCACGCATTCTCTGCCATTCCGATACGGAAACACCAAAACTGGTACCGATCTCCTTTATCCTGACGGAGAAGGCCCTGGTCACCGTGCGGTATGACGAGCCGCGGTCGTTCCAGATGTTTGCAAGCCGTTCCATCAAGCCCGGCGGCTGTGGCCATCAGCCGGAAGCCGTCCTCGATGGCCTGATCGAGACGATCATCGACCGGGCAGCGGAAGTGCTGCGCAAGGTTGGGGACGAGATTGAACTGACGTCACGCAATGTCTTCGAGCGCGAGGTCGGCGCTGCTGAAAAAGGTGATGCCTATCAACGGGTGATCCGCAGCCTTGGACGATCCGGCGATCTGATCTCCAACGTGCGCGAGAGCATGGTGTCGCTTGAACGGATGCTGCTCTATCTTTCGGCCAACATGCAGCGCCCGCAACGGGCCTCGGGCTTCCTGGCGGAATGGCGAACGGCCGTTCGTGATGTGCAATCCATCGAGGAACATGCCAATTTCCTCAACAACAAGATCTCGTTCATTCTTCAGGCCACGCTTGGACTTGTCTCCATCGAGCAGAACAAGATCATCAAACTGTTCTCGGTGATGTCCGTCGTGATGATGCCACCGACGCTGATCGCCTCGATCTACGGTATGAACTTCAAGAAATGGATGCCGGAGCTCGAATGGGAGTGGGGCTATCCTCTCGCGCTGGCCCTGATGATTGCGGCAGCGGCCATACCCTATGCAATTTTCAAACGGAGGAAATGGCTTTGAGGATGATGGCCTACATGCCGGTGCGCTGACGGATTGCCGCCGACAGCGTGCCTTCATCGAGGTAGTCCAGCTCGCCACCAACAGGCACGCCGTGGGCGAGCCGCGTCACCTTGACCGGCAGGTGAGACAGCAGGTCGGTGATGTAATGGGCGGTCGTCTGGCCATCCACCGTGGCGTTCACGGCCAGAATGATCTCCTTCACCGCGCCATCCGCTGCGCGGCTGATCAGTCGGTCGAGGTTCAGGTCCTTGGGGCCCACGCCGTCAAGCGGTGAGAGCGTGCCGCCCAGAACGTGATAATGCGCCCGCATCGCGCCTGCGCGCTCGAGTGCCCAGAGATCGGCAACGGTCTCGACCACAATGATCACGGATTGATCGCGGCGGGTGTCGGAGCACACCGCACAAGGGTCTTTTGTGTCGATGCTGCCGCAGGTTGAACAGATGACGATCCGCTCCGCCGCAACCTGCATGGCCTGCCCCAGCGGAGCCAGCAACTCATCCTTCTTGCGGATGAGATGAAGCGCGGCGCGCCGGGCCGAGCGCGGTCCGAGGCCCGGGACACGCGCCAGCAACTGGATGAGCCTTTCGATCTCTGGCCCTGCGACAGCGCCGGACATCCGCGGTCAGAACAGCTTCATGCCGGGCGGGATCGGCAGGCCTGCTGTTGCAGTCTTCATCTTGTCTTCCATGATGCGGGCGTTCTTCGTCATGGCATCGTTGTGGGCGGCGATGATGAGATCTTCGAGAATCTCCTTCTCGTCTTCCTTCATCATGGAGGGATCGATGGTGATCGCCTTCAGCGCGCCCTTCCCGGTGAGTGTCACCTTGACCATGCCGGCACCGGCCTGCCCTTCAGTCAGGGCGGCCTCCAGCTCGGCCTGCATATCGGCCATCCTGGCCTGCATCTGCTGGGCCTGTTTCATCAATTTCATCATGTCCATGGAATGAACTCCTAGAGGTCGTCGTCAGTCATTGCAGCTTCACCCGCAACCACATCGCCATCCTCGTTGACGATGGGCTGGGCCGACAGCTCGGCAAAGGTCGGTACGGGCAAGGCCTTGGGTGCCGCGGGAATCACCTGCGCTCCCGGAAATGCCGCAAGCACGGCCTGAACGACCGGGTTCTGGTGGCGCAGGCTTTCTTCTTCCGCACGCCGGGCATCAGTCAGTTCGCGGATCGTCGGATCGCCTGTTTCATTGGACAGGGCCACCGACCAGCGGCGTCCGGTCCATTCCTGCAAGCGCTTGCCGACGCGCTGGACAATGCCTGTGTCCGCGTTGGGTGCGAGATTGAACTCCAGGAGGCCGTCCTCGAACCGGACGAGGCGGACGTCCCGCTCAAGGGCGGAAACCAGCAGGGGATCGCGCTTGTCCCCGGCCAGCGCCACAAGTGCTGGAAAGCTGTCGATACGCATCGCAGGTGCAATAGCTGTGACAGGCGCTGTCTGGGGCTGTGGCGAAGGATTGACCGTTGCAATCACCGGCCGCGCCAAAGCGGCGGATGCACCGCCACCTCCTCCGCGCGGTGCGGGCGCGGTCGCCCCGCCGGGAGCAGCCGCTGCACCATCCCGGAGCATCTTCAGCGCTTCGTCCGGCGTCGGCAGATCGGCCGCGTAGGCAAGACGCACCAGCAGCATCTCCGCGGCCACGATGGGGCGTGGCGAGGCCTGAGCCTCCGCCAGTCCCCTCGTGAGGATCTGCCAGGCGCGGGTCAAGGTGCGGATCGGGAGATCACGGGCAAAGCCCGCTCCTCGGGTCTTCTCGGTTTCGCTGAGGGTCGGATCATTCACCGTGACGGGCGCGAGCTTGAGCCGTGTCACGGTATGCACATACTCGGCCAGATCAGTGATGACGCTCACAGGGTCGGCACCGGAATCATACTGCGCCGCCAGTTCCTCCAGCGCCGCCGCGATGTCACCGCGCATGACCTGCTCGAACAGGTCGATGATCCGGGCGCGGTCGGCGAGACCCAGCATGTCGCGGACCTGGTCGGCCTCCACCTTGCCGCTTCCGTGCGCAATGGCCTGATCCAAGAGCGAGAGGCAATCGCGCACCGAGCCTTCGCCCGCGCGGGCGATCAAAGCCAGCGCCTCATCGCTGATCTCGACCTTCTCCATGGCGGCAATGCTCGAGAGATGTTTCACCATCAGCGGTGCATCGATGCGCTTGAGGTCAAAGCGCTGGCAGCGTGACAGGACGGTCACCGGCACCTTCTTGATCTCGGTGGTGGCGAACAGGAATTTCACATGCTCCGGCGGTTCCTCCAGCGTCTTGAGCAGCGCATTGAACGAGGCGTTCGACAGCTTGTGGACTTCGTCGATGATTTAGACCTTGTAGCGCGCATAGGCCGGGCGATAGCGCACCGCCTCGATGATCTCGCGTACGTTGTCGACACCGGTATTCGACGCTGCGTCCATCTCGATCACATCGACATGGCGGCTCTCGATGATGGCCTCGCAATGCTTGCCGAAGCCGGGCATGACGATGGTCGGCTTTGCGATCGATCCATCCTCAAGCTCATAGTTGAGTGCGCGCGCAATGATGCGGGCCGTCGTCGTCTTGCCAACGCCGCGCACGCCGGTGAAGATATAGGCCTGATGGATGCGGTCTGCATCAAAGGCATTGCGCAAGGTACGGACCATGGCCTCCTGGCCGATCAGGTCCTCGAAGCCTCTGGGCCGGTATTTCCGGGCCAGAACGCGGTATGCGCTGGGTTGAGCGTTATCCGCCATCGGCTCCGCTGCTTTCAGGAAAATTCGGTGGGAGGCTGGACATTGACCCGCCCGGTTCTCGTTAGGGCTGCTTCCTTCCGGACCTGACCCGTTTGGCGAGTGGTACGTCCAGCGCCAACCTCCCGCCCGCTATATCGGTGAAAAGGGGGGGCGATGCAAGGGGGGGAAGTCCAACGGTTGCCACGTGGGAAGCGTCCCTGTCTCTGCATTATTGCACAAACTTCGCTTGTTTTTATGGATTGAATGTGTTCGCCTCGCAAACCCCTGTTGTGCATGGCGTACAGCTTGGGGAAAAACGGGGGAATATCATCATGGAAGCACTTATCATCCAGCTTATCTCCGGCGCGGTCGGTGGGAATGCCGCCGGTGCGCTCTTCAAGAATCTCTCTCTCGGCATGTTGGGCAATTCGATCGCCGGTGTCGCCGGAGGCGGTATCGGAGGCCAGCTTCTTGGCGCGCTCATGCCAGCGCTGGCGGGTGGCATGGTGGGCCAAGCAGCAAGTGGCGGCATCGGTGGCCTGATCCTGATGGCCGTCGTCGGCTTCATCAAGAACAAGATGGCGAGCTGACCCGTCTCGATGTTGCGGCCCTCCCCCCGTGGCGGGAGGAGGGCCTTATCGTGATATGCGCGGTTTCAATCGGGAAAGCTGGTCTGTCAGACGTGTCATGGCCTCGGTCAGCATCGGGCCTCCGCAGACTGTCAGCGATTCCGGAATCATGATCTGCCGCTCCGGCGGGAACAGGCCAGTGATCGCGGGATGCAGAAGCATGGCCCGTCCCTGATCTTCCGCCCTGTCATCCTGCCGCGTGATCAGCAAAGCATCCGGCCGGAGCCTGACGATGGCCTCCAGCGTCAGGAAGCCACCGGCTGCCAGACCGGCCTCATCCGCCACATTCACCAGCCCGGCCTTGCTGAGCAGATCATTGATCAGGCTTTCGCGGCCTGCGACCCAGCCTCGCCTGGACAGTGGCAGAATGCGCAATCCGCTTTTCACGGCGACCGACGTCAGGCGGGCGACGGCGGCATCGAGTTCATCGACGCGCGTGCTGCCCTTGGCCTGCGCGCCGACCAGAGCCGCGACGCGCAGGATTTGCTCGCGCGACTGGGCTATCGTGTAAACCGTGTCGAACTCATCCAGCGGTATGGCGCGCGCCCGGATGAACTCTCGCGTCGCCCGTTTGGTGAACCGGCCGGAGAGAACCCGATCAGGTCTCAGCACCATGATCTCTTCTGCGGTCCCTGAAAGTACGGGCAGATCGCCCACACCAGCCGCCGCCCATGAGAGGGTCGCCTCGCGGGCAAAAGGGCTGAGTCCCGCGATCTGGTCTGGCGTGGCAAGGTCGAGCAGGAGCTGATCCGTACACATGTTGATGGAGACAAGCCGGATAGCAGGCCGTGGGGTTTCGCTCTGTCCCCGGGTGGGGTTGATGCCAGCGAGCAAGACCAATGCGATGCTCGCAACGCGCCTTGCGGCAAGCCATGTTCCCGCCCGGGCGTTGCCAGGCTGATGGTCATCCTCGCGGGTGGACCGCATCATCATGCGACAGACCATGGCAGCAGCACTTCGCGGCCATCGATGGTGATCGCGGTCGCCTCGATGCCATAGATCCTGCGCAGGACATCGGCGCTCAGTGCAGAATCGGGTTGCCCTTGTGCGGCCACCACTCCCTGATCCAGAACAATCACTTCGTCGGCAAAACGCGCTGCCAGCATCAGGTCATGGGTCACCGCGATGACGAGCGTGCCGCGCGCCGCTTCTGCTTTCAGCACCTCCATGATGGCGAGCTGATGACGCGGATCAAGCGCTGCCGTAGGTTCGTCCGCCAGGATCACTGGCGCCTGAACCGCCAGCACGCGTGCCATCATCACGCGTGCCCGCTCGCCGCCCGACAGGCTCTGGACGGAGCGGTCGGCGAAGGCCTTCGTGTCAGTCCGGAGCATTGCATCCTCGATGATAGCCAAATCCGCTGACCCAAGGCGTGCAGGATCGCGTGCCCCATGCGGGAAACGCCCGAGTGCCACCACATCACGGGCGAGCAGAGGCCAGTGGATGTGATGGCCCTGCGGCAGGTAGGCAATCAGGCGGGCGCGGTGGGCCACACTCAGGTTCGTCAACTCGTCGCCTGCCAGCATGATCTTTCCTGTGACGGGAACAAGGCCCGCCAGTGCCCTGAGCAGGCTGGTCTTGCCTGCGCCGTTTGGCCCGACGAGCGCCGTCAGCTTTCCGGCGGCAAGCCAGAGGTCGGCAGGAGCGACGACCTGTCTTCCCGAAAGAATGACGGCTAGGTTTTCGGTGACCAGAAGGGGTCCGGTGTCTGGCGGGATCACATCACTCCTCCCGCAAGGCTGCGTCGCTCGCGCAGGATCAGCAGCAGGAAGAATGGCACACCGATGATGGCGGTGAGAACGCCGACCTTGATGTCGGTCGTGGCCGGTATCAGCCTCACCGCGATATCCGCCGTGGTGAGCAGGGCCGCTCCGCACAGGGTGCTGGGTAGCAACAGTCGCGCCGGATCATGGTCGACCAGTGGCCGCATCAGGTGTGGCGCAACCAGACCGATGAAGCTGATTGTACCGGCGACGGCGACAGAGGCACCAACGCCAAGCGCCACACCGAGGATCACCAGAAGCCGCAACCGGTCAACATTGACACCCAGGCTCTGTGCCGCCTCCTCGCCCAGCGTGAGGGCGCGGAAAGCGCTGCGCTGGCTGAACAGGATGAGGCTTGCGACCGTGATGAAAGGCAGCGACAGCAGCACATGCCGCAGGCTGCGGTCCTCCAGCGAGCCCAGCAGCCAGAAAGCAATCTCGAGTGCGGCGAAGGGGTTGGGAGCGAGGTTCATCGCTAGGGAGGTTCCGGCTCCAGCCAATGCTGAAATCGCAAGTCCAGCGAGGATGAGCAGAACGAGGCTGGCATTGCGCCCGGCGACCGCCAGCAGCAAGAACACTGATAGAAATGCGCCGCAGATCGCCGCCAGCGGCAATCCCCAGGACAGGGCATCGTTCACGCCAAGCGATATCGTTGCCACAGCGGCAAAGGCCGCTGTCTGTGGCGCACCAAACAGCGAGGGTGCAGCCAGCGGATTGCGCAGAAGCCCCTGCATCGCCGCGCCGCTCATGCCGAGGATCGCGCCGATGGTCAGTGCCAGTATCAGGCGCGGGAGACGGATTTCCAGCACGATGATGCGGGCCGGATCGTCAGGGGTTGCCCGGAAAGCGGACAGCACGTCCTGCGGCGAGAGCCGGACAGGGCCGATACCGAGCGACAGGATGGCCAGCACGACAAGGAGAGTGGCGAGCGACGGAAGCAGCCATGGCCGCTTCCGCCTTGCTTGCCGGCTCTGGGTGCCGGGGGTGCTCACCAGGTGGTCCGGATGCCGGCATAGACCGAGCGTCCGGGAGTGCCGTAGTTGAAGACCTCCTGGTAGCGGGCGTTGGTCAGGTTTTCGCCGCGGGCAAAGACCGTCACGTTGGGCGTCGCGGCATATTCAGCCTTGAGGCCGAGCGTTGCATAAGGTGCAAGATCCCGGCGGAAGCTGTTGAAGGTTCCTGGCAGCCTGACCTGGTCGACCTGGCGACCGACAAACGTCACCGACGGTTCGAGCATCAGTCCCTTGAACGGCGTGATGGTCAGGGCGAGAAAGCCCTGCTGCTCCGGACGGCGCAGCAGCTTGTCATTCTCCTTCAAGGTGCCGAAAGCCGTTTTGGTGCGTGCGTCCTGCCAGGCAAAACTGGCGCGGGCCTTTAACACACCCTCGATCAGGATGGCTTCGCCGGACAGTTCAACTCCCCTGGTGGTCACCCGGGACAGGTTGACATACTGCCCTATGGGAAACACGAACGGAGCGAAGACCGTATTGATCAGTCCAAGGCTTGGGTCATAGTCGATCAGATCGCGGATGCGGTTCTCGTAGACCGACGCCGAGACTTTCAGTTTGCCGTCGAAGAGATCCTGATCGATGCCCGCGTCCGCGCCGAGGCTGCGTTCCGGCCGCAAGGCAGCCTGCTGCGACGCCAGTGGTCCATAAGCGCTGAACTGCTGGTAGAGAGAGGGTGCCTTGGCTCCCGTGCCAATGCTGGCGCGCAGCTTTGTTCCGGTTTCCAGGATACGATGAGCGGCTGTCACTCGCCATGTCATGAACGAGCGGGTGTCGTCCGGTCTGTCAAGGCGAGCGCCAGCGGAAATGTTTGTTCGCTCCCCCAGAGCGACCTGATGCAGCGCAAAGACCGAGTTGGTAACACGGTGCGCGCTGTAGCCATATCCGAGAGTGGGGTTCGGTGCGATCTCCAGCGCGGAAAACCGGGCTCCTTCGCGTTCGTGGCGCGCGCCCAGAATCAGCGTACCGAAGGTGCCGAAGCGAAGGTCACTTTGATACTCGATACCCCGCCTGTCGCCGCGAAACTTCGAATCCGCGATGTCAGCCGAGAGGAAGTTCGTGCGGTCCGAGGGGTCCTGATAAAAACAGTTGAAGCCGAATGCCGCACAGCGCGCGCGCCGTTCGGTATGATGGGCGAAAGCCGTCAGGGAATGCTTCCACACGCCGTCGAAGGTTTCGAGGCTGGACTTCACAAAGCCTGATCCATTCAGCAACTGCTCCTTCCCCGCAGTATCCTCGGCCAGGCCGAACGCATTGTCGCTTTGGGCCAGAACACGGGAGAGATTGCCGCCGATCTCCATTTCAAAGCCCTGGAACGGTCGCCAGGCGATACGGCCCGCCGCACCGCTGCGCTTGACGCCATCCGGCTCCAGCTTCGTCGGGCTGGCACGCTCGATACGCGGAACCCGGTGGCCGAAGCGGGAGAATCCTGCACTGTCGAGATGGTTGAGCGACAAGGCATAGGACACGGTATTGGTGCTGCCCGACACTCCGGCGCGGATCGATTTCGTACCATAGGAACCGCCCTCCACCTGAAGGAACGACCTGGGTTCACCCCGACCGCGTCTGGTGATGATGTTAACGACTCCGCCAATGGCATCGGAGCCGTACAGGGCGGATTGCGGACCGCGCAGAATCTCGATCTGGTCGATATCCAACGCCGAGAGCGTCGCGAAATCATACCCTCCGCCCACGTCTGTCGGATCGTTCACGCGCACGCCGTCGATCAGCACCAGCGTGTGGCGGGCGTCATTGCCGCGCAATCGGAGGGATGTCGGGCTGCCCGGTCCTCCGGTCTCCGTGAGCGAGACTCCGGGCACACGGCGCAACGTATCGGCCAGCGACAGCGGGCTCGCCCCCTGAAGCTCGGTACCGGAAATCACCGTGATGGCGCTGCCCGTGCGCTGGATGCTGGTTGGCGACCGGTTGGCCGTCACTGTGACCTGAAGGGGAGGGAGGTCTTCTGTTCTGGCGTCTCGTGCAGGCTGCGCCTGTGGACTGTGGTACGACGACAACAACAGGGTAACGGACGCACAAAGCGTCCTTAGATGAGACCGGGTCATGGCTTTCCTTCGTCGGCCCGCCGCCGACTTTATGGGTTACACATGCTTCCGGCCGGTCTCCTGGCTCGCGGCTCAACGGTGCTTCCGCCCTTCCCGGTCCAAGACGGACCAGTGGTTCTCGCGAAAACATCTCGCCGCTTACAGTTGCGGGGGCAGCCACGGCATTGGACGAAAGACCTCGTCCGCACCGCGTTCCCGTTTCACCCACTGCAAAATGGGCACCGAAAGCGATTGAACTGTTGCACGGGTGCAGGGCTTTGACAATCAGCTCCTGACCCTACGCCCACCGTTTCCACGCGGTCTGGACGGGCGATGACCAGTTGCCGGGATTGCGCGACGGGTCGTCCGGCCCGGCATTTGCGTAGCCGGAGATGTGATCCGCATTGACGGAGTGCGCACGCTCGAGGATTCCCGGAACATCCCAGCTTCCCTCGGGCCTGATGGTGACGAGAGGATCCGTTGTCAGGCTGACCGCGGACTCGTCCCTGGGCAGTTCAAGCAGCATCTCGGTGTAGCTGAAGCCGCTGAAGACGAACGGTACTGACGTGGCGATCCGGCGTGCGCCGAACCTGGCCCAGAAAGCCTCCAGCCCTTCCTGCGCATGCCCGTAGATGCGGGTGTAGCCCTTCTTCATGGCAAGGCTGATGGCTTGTCGGACAATACGGAAGGCAATGGCGGAGCGGCGATACTCCGCCCGGACCGCAAGGCGCTCGATCTTCGCGAAATCGGCAAAGAACCGGATCCGGATGCAGGCAACTGCTTCGCCGTCGATCCAGCCCAGCAGATGCATCCCGCAGAAGTCGTTACCGTCAAATTCCTCGTCATAGGGGCAGTTCTGCCCGGCCATGTAAACGATGGCCCGCACGGACACGACCCTGAGGAAGGCATCGACAGTCCTGACAATTGTCACGGCTTCGGCCTTCTCCGGCGTTGGTGTGTCCGCAAGCTCCATGGTCAGGGGCCGCTGCGGTCGTATTTGTAGAAGACATGATTGCCTTGGCCGAAGGGCTCGAAGCCGAGCTTGATCGCCAGTCGCTCGCCGCCCTGCGACACAGGGCGCGTCCAGATGTCCACATGACGAAAGGCCTGTGTGTCGAGAAAATCCAGAATGTCGGACAGCCCGACAATGCCACTGCCCCGGGCGACCATCGCCCAGAGATAGAGAATCGCAGGCCGTTCGGAGCGGACAGCGATGGACTCGATATCCGGTTCCTGAAGGTTCAGCCGACCGTAGATCAGGTTGTAGAGACCCAGTCCGTTCAGCGGCAGAAAGGCGACGCCTCCGATCAGGCCGTCCTGTGCGTGGATCGACCAGATGCTGTTGGGCCGCGCCTGTTGCACCGCACAGGCGGCATCAGGAGATGCGATTGGCTGCGTCAGTCGGGCATCAAGCATGGCGTGCAGGGCCTGGATATCTGCCTGGCTCGCGGGCTGGGCATAGACGCCCCGGCGTTGCGAGAGCTGCCGAAGCAGGGCCGGACGTGAGGCACCGGCAAGCCGCTGTTGGAGGCTGCTGCCGCGGTGCCTCGGCGTTTCGTTGCTTCTAATTCGGCTGGTAGCCATCAACAATCATCCCGTGTGCGCCCAGCCCTGGAAAAGGGCTGATCCTTGGTGTCATGGACTCAAACGCAACAGGGAACGCCTGTCCTGACCGTACCGGAGGAGAAAAATCTCTTATCGGCGCGGAAAAAATAGGAAGATATGACTTATAGTGGTTTTAATTTATCGTAAAGGAGGATACTATCAATTCATTCCTGAAACGGAGGCGTTCCAATGATGCAACACCCGGGGCTGCCAGGACTGGCCGATGTGAGCTGGGATGACATTGGATTGATTGCGGCGATTGCCGATTTCTCGAGCCTGAGACAGGCGGCGAGGGCGCTGGATCTCAATGTCTCGACACTCGTGCGGCATGTGGAGAGGCTCGAGAAGAGCCTGGGCACCACCATCGTGGACCGTCTGCCGCAAGGCTTCCAGCTGAACGACGCGGGCCAGATGATTGCCGGCATTGCCAAGGACATGAAGCGACACTTCCTGCGCCTCCAGGATGTCGCCAGCCGGGATCAGGCAGCCCAGGGTCAGGTGAAGATTGCGATCACCGAGGGCCTTGGCACATTCTGGGTGGCACCCAGACTGTCGGCATTTGCACAGGACAATCCCGAGATCCTGATCAATATGGAATGCTCTATGGATTTGCGCAATTTGCTGCGAAATGAGGCCGATATTGCGATCCAGTTCAAGAAACCTGACAATCCCGATCTTGTGGTCTCAAGGTTGTGTACCTTGCATGTCTATCCGTTTGCATCGCTTCGCTATCTGGAAAAGCATGGCGTTCCGGCGCTGGATGAAAGGCCGTCACGCCACCGGCTTGTCCTTCAGGAATCCGAACAGATCACCAACGATGCCATGACCGCTTTCCTCAACAAGAACCGCATCGACAGGAATGTCGCGTTTGTGACCAACTCCAGCATCGCCCATCTCTATGCCATCGAGAGGGGGCTGGGGATCGGCGGGTTACCCAATTTTGCCATGGCCATGGGAGCGCGGCTGATTCCCGTTGATGTGAACTTTCAGCATTCCACGGAAGTCTGGATCAGCTATCGCCGCGAGATGCGCCGGATCAAGCGCATGTCTGTTGCCATCGATTGGCTGCGGCAGATCTTCAGTCCGCAACGTTACCCCTGGTTTGGCCCGACTTTCATGCATCCCGCTGATGTCATGCGCCTTGTCAACAAAACCATGGATCGTCCGGAGATCTTTGATTCTCGCATCATTAAGGATTTCCTGGACAGTAGAGAAAATTCCCAGATCTCTGGATTCAAGAGATCAGTTGGAAGGCCAAGGAATGAATAGGCGTGATTATTATTTTTCATGAGGAAAGTATATTGTTATGGCATTAATTTAATTATTTTATAAATTTATAGACTGTTTTGTTATTATCCAAAATTTCTGAGGGAAAGCCCACTTTGGAGTGGCGCGGAATGTCCCGTGCTTTCGCCACTCGAAGGTGTTCTCATGAGTATTTCTCTCTCGTCCGGCGTTCGCAACGCCCTCTCCGCGATCCAGAACAATACCTCTGCAGCCGAGGTGCAGCAGAAGCGCCTCGCGACCGGCAAGAAGGTCAACAGCGCCATCGACAATCCGGCGAACTTCTTCACGTCCCAGGGCCTCAAGAGCCGTTCGTCCGATCTCAGCCGACTGCTTGACGGCATTGCCCAGGGTGCGAAGACGCTTGAGGCCGCCGACAAGGGCATCAAGTCGCTGACCAAGCTCGTCGAAGCTGCCCAGGGCGCTGCCCGCCAGGCGCTTCAGAATGCGTCCACCAACCTGACCGCAACCAGTTCGGTGCTGGCCGGTGGCGCGGCCAAGGCAGCTGTTGCCGGCGATGCCGGTACCCTGTCGGTCAAGTCCGGCAGCGTGACCACGTCCGTTACAATCGCGGCCGGTGATACCATCCAGAAGATCGTGGATGCCTTCAATGTGGATGGCACAGGCTTGAAGGCCGAGGTCGGCACCGACAACAAGCTGGTGGTCACGTCCCAGAATGGCGAATCCCTCGAAGTGCTTGCGGCATCGACCGATGCGACCTCGGCCTTCGCGGGTTTGAACGAAGGAGTGGTGGCACGAACCGGGGGAACAACCAACACAACCCGTGAAAGCCTGTCGAAGCAGTTTGACGACCTGCGCACGCAGATCGACCAGCTGTCGAAAGACACCGGCTACAACGGCATCAATCTGTTGAACGGTGATTCGCTGAAGGTCGCGTTCAACGAAAAAAGCACCTCGTCGCTGACAATCACTGGTGTGAAGTTCGATTCAACCGGTCTGGGCATCGGCGGCTCAGCCAACAAGTTCCAGTCCAACACCGATATCAACGCCGCGATCACCCAGCTCACGGCGGGCGTGGACAAGCTGCGGACGCAGGCGTCCACCTTCGGTTCCAATCTCTCCGTTGTGCAGAACCGGCAGGAGTTCACCAAGGACTTCATCGACACGCTGGAGACCGGGGCAGACCAGCTGGTGCTGGCTGACCAGAACGAGGAAGCAGCCAAGCTTCTGACGATCAACACGCGAAACCAGCTCTCGCAGACCGCGCTCTCGCTGGCGTCGCAGGCCGACCAGGGGGTTCTGAGGCTCTTCTGATTCCTCATGATCCGCCTGAGCTTGACCGGCCATCCGGCCTCCCGACCCCACGCGATCTAGGTGGCCGGTCAAGCTCGAACTTTCTTCCAGCCGTCCTCGTCCTGATCCGGGGGTTCCCATGAAAACCGCACTGATCTGCACGCCCACCGAAACCATCCGCAGCGGCCTGCAGTCAAACCTGACAACGGCGGACTATGTGGTGGACCACGCGCTCAACCACAGCGAAATCTACGAGATCCTCAAGTACGAGCGCCGGACTGTCCTGATCTCGGAAGCCCGGAAAGACCAGTTCGCCGATTTTCTCAGGCTCTCCATCAACAGAAGCCCCGGCATCACGGTCTTCATGATGAGCGGCAGCCAGATCTTCTGCCTCTATCCATACCGCAGGGTCTCCAGCCATCTCCTCAGTGCACTGACAAGAGCGGGCATCACGTTTCCCGAACAGTTGCTGCGGTTCATCAATCCGGGATCCGCCGTACCACTCACCGTCAGTCTGATTGATTGAGAGCCAGACGCCATGACAAAGCCAATGCACCAATCCGCCGTGATCGACAGGCAGCGCTGCCGTGCGGCTGCTGCTGTGGACTGGGAAGTCCTCGGCTCGTCCCACCCGATGATGCGGCGCAGGATTGTGGCTATCGGCGCGTCCACCGGCGGCGTCACAGCGATCCAGGAGGTGCTGTGCGGGCTGCGGCGGGCGCCGCTGCCCATCGTCATTACCCAGCACATGCCACCCGACTTCATGGACTCCTTTGCCAGACGGCTGGAGCAGAGTACCGGATATCCGGTCAAAGTGGCCGAGGACGGCGACATTGTCCGCCCCGGGCGCGTGCTTGTTGCGCCGGGCAACCGTCATCTCAGGTTGACCGGAAGCCGCGGCCTGATCCAGTGCCGTCTGGATGACAGGCCGAGTGTCAATGGCTACAAGCCCTCGGTCGATGTCATGTTCCAGTCCATGGCAGCAGCCTGTGGTTCCAATGCCATCGGCGTCCTGTTGACTGGCATGGGGCGCGACGGGGCGGAAGGTCTGCTCGCGATGCGCAGTTTCCACGCGCTAACATTGTGTGAGAGCGAGGAGACAGCTGTTGTCTTCGGTATGCCGAAGGCTGCGCTTGCCATCGGTGCCGCTTCGGAAAGCCTTCCGCTTCCGGCAATCGCACAGTGGATCATCGAGGCCGCAACCGAACATCCGCTGCCACCGCCAGTGGCGACAAGACATTACCGGTCCTGCCCCTAGACCATTGTCGACAGCACACTCGACGCGGCCGTTTCGTCTTCGTCACCGAAGAGCCACCCGGGTTTGGTCGGGCGATGATCTCCCGCGGCATTTGAACGTCTGACACAGATCAACGCAGTGCAGGCGCCTCCGTGCTTTTGGTCGAGCCTTGCATATCTGTCGATCAAGAGGTCAGCCCGATGCTTCCCAAGACTATGAAGGCCGCCGTCGCCCATGCCTTTGGCCAGCCTCTGTCGATCGAAGAGGTTCCGGTTCCGGCGCTTCGGCCCGGTCGTATTCTGGTCAGGGTCAGGGCCTCCGGGGTTTGCCACACAGATGTGCACGCAGTCGATGGTGACTGGCCGGCAAAGCCGTCCCTGCCTTTCATTCCCGGGCACGAGGGGACTGGCATTGTTGCAGCGGTAGGCACCGGTGTGGCCGATATCAGGGAAGGTGACCGCGTGGGTGTGCCATGGCTGCACACGGCCTGTGGATGTTGCAGTTATTGCGGTACCGGATGGGAAACGCTTTGCGCCAAGCAGCAGAACACGGGCTACTCCGTGAATGGCGGCTTTGCGGAGTTTGTCCTGGCTGATCCGGCCTATGTGGGCCATCTGCCCGATAACCTCGACTTCGCGCCAGCCGCTCCCGTGCTGTGCGCGGGCGTCACCGTCTACAAGGGCCTGAAAGAGACGGAGGTTCGCCCCGGCGAGTGGGTGGCTGTCTCCGGTATCGGCGGTCTTGGTCACATGGCCGTGCAATACGCCAAAGCGATGGGCATGCATTGCGTGGCCATCGACAACCGGCAATCCGCACTTGATCTGGCCGCCGATCTTGGTGCCGATCTATGCATCAACACCACCCATCTGGACCCCTCGGAAGCGATCCAGAAGGCGGTCGGCGGCGTGCATGGTATCCTGGTGACGGCCGTCAGTCCCGAGGCCATCAATACAGCCTTTGGCGCGCTGCGGCGAAAGGGCACCATGGCAATTGTGGGGCTGCCGCCCGGCCGGTTCGCCATGCCGATCTTCGACACGGTCCTGAAGCGCATTACCGTTCGGGGTTCAATCGTCGGAACCCGTCAGGATCTCGTCGAAGCGTTGCAGTTCGCGGCAGAAGGCAAGGTCTCGGCACGTTACTCCCTGGCCGCCCTTTCGGAAATCAACACGATCTTCGATGGCCTGAAACGTGGCGAGATCAACGGGCGCGTGGTGCTCGATATGATGCGTTGAGGCGCATTCAGCCCGCGCACCCTTGATGCAAATCAAGTCATTGGGCGGATCTCCCTTCACTGTCCCTTCTCAAGGCAACCCGCGCATTCTTTGAGCGCCATCCACGAGCGACGCCATGCAAGCAGTTCCTGTCCCGCCTGTGGGCAAGTCAATGACAATTCCGGAAATGCTGTTGCCGTTGTTCTTCGCAGCCCTGGGATTTGTCTGCATCCTCGTGGCTGCGCGGACGGAAGAACCGGAGTTTGCCTTTCATGCCTTTCTGAGCGCTGCTGCCTGTGCAACCGCCATCTTCACGATCTTCAACCGGTATTTCGACAGGCCTGCAGAGCCAACTCCTCAAGAGATCGGCGGCAAGCCGAACTACAACTTCGATATCGTCCGGTATGGCGTGATCGCCAGCCTTTTCTGGGGCATCGCAGGATTTCTGGTTGGCGTGATCCTTGCGTTGCAGTTGGCCTTTCCAGTTTTCAACCTGGATCTGCCCTGGCTCGCCTTCGGCAGGCTTCGCCCGCTTCATACCTCGGCGGTGATCTTCGCGTTTGGCGGAAACGTGCTTCTCTCCACGTCATTCTACGTGGTCCAGCGCACCTCCCGAGCGCGCCTCGCCGGCGATCTCGCGCCGTGGTTTGTCTTCTGGGGTTACCAGCTCTTCATCGTCATTGCGGGAACGGGCTATTTGCTGGGCATCACCCAGAGCAAGGAATACGCCGAGCCCGAGTGGTACGCCGACCTCTGGCTGACCATCGTCTGGGTGACGTATCTGCTGGTGTTCCTGGGAACGCTCTGGAAGCGCAAGGAGCCGCATATCTATGTGGCGAACTGGTTCTATCTTGCCTTCATTGTCACGGTCGCGATGCTGCATATCGGCAACAACATCGCGGTGCCGGTGTCGCTCTATTCCTCCAAGAGCTACATCGTCTGGGGCGGTGTGCAGGATGCCATGTTCCAGTGGTGGTACGGGCACAATGCGGTCGGCTTCTTCCTCACTGCCGGCTTTCTCGCCATCATGTACTATTTCATTCCCAAGCGCGCAGAGCGGCCGGTTTACTCCTACCGGCTGTCCATCGTCCATTTCTGGTCGGTGATCTTCCTCTACATCTGGGCGGGGCCACACCACCTCCACTACACGGCATTGCCGGACTGGGCCCAGACGCTGGGCATGACGTTCTCGATCATGCTGTGGATGCCGTCCTGGGGCGGCATGATCAACGGGTTGATGACGCTGTCGGGTGCCTGGGACAAGCTGCGCACCGATCCCGTCCTGCGCATGCTCGTCGTGTCCGTCGCCTTCTACGGCATGGCGACTTTCGAGGGGCCGCTGATGTCCATCAAGGCCGTCAATTCACTGTCGCACTATACGGACTGGACCATAGGGCACGTGCATTCCGGCGCACTCGGGTGGAATGCCTTTGTCTCCTTCGGTGCGATCTATTGCCTGGTGCCCTGGCTGTGGAACCGCAAGGAAATGTGGTCGCTGCGTCTTGTGAACTGGCACTTCTGGTTGGCCACCCTGGGCATCGTTCTCTACATCACCGCGATGTGGGTCTCTGGCATCCTGCAGGGATTGATGTGGCGCGCCTACACGCAGCTCGGCTTCCTCGAATACTCCTTCATCGAGACAGTGGCCGCGATGAAGCCCTTCTATGTCATCCGCGCCATGGGCGGTGCACTGTTCCTCACAGGCGCATGCGTGATGGTTTTCAATGTCTGGAAAACGATCACCGTCGGCGAACAGCTTCGTGCGGAAGCGATGCCGCAGCTTTTGCCCGCCGAGTGATCACTGAGCCAATTCATCCTCCAGCCTGACGAGACCCATGATGTCCTTCTGGAACAAGCACAAGCTGATAGAGACGAATTCGATCCTTCTGGTCATTGGCATCCTGCTGGTGGTGTCCATCGGCGGCCTCGTGGAGATCGCACCGCTCTTTTATCTCAAGAGCACGATTGAGAAGGTGGAGGGCATGCGGCCGTACTCGCCGCTGGAGCTCGCGGGCCGGGCGATCTATGTCCGTGAAGGCTGCTACAACTGTCACAGCCAAATGATCCGTCCCTTGCGCGACGAGGTCGAGCGCTACGGCCATTACTCGCTCGCGGCCGAGAGCATGTACGATCACCCGTTCCAGTGGGGTTCCAAGCGCACGGGACCGGACCTCGCCCGCATCGGCGGCAAATATTCTGACGAATGGCAGCTCGCCCATCTCAACGATCCGCGCGCGCTCGTACCGGAGTCGATCATGCCGTCCTACGCGCATCTGGCAGAGCGCGACGTGAATCTCGGCGCAATCGTGGATCACATGCGCGCCAACCGGGCCGTCGGCGTTCCCTACACGCAGGAACAGATCGACAAGGCCCTGATCGATACAAAGGCGCAGGTGAATCCGGACGATCCGGAGGCCGACAACTTTCTGAAACGCTACCCCAAAGCCCAGGTGCGCAACTTCGATGGCAATGCCCGGGCCATCACCGAAGCCGATGCGCTTATTGCTTATCTGCAGATGCTCGGCACCCTGGTCGATATCAAGCTTTACGACAACAAGGCCAACCTGCGCTGAGGACACGGAACATGATCGAGACCTACGCTTTTCTGGCTCATGTGGCGCAATCCGCGGGCCTTCTCTACTTCATGGCGATCTTTTGCGGCATGGCGCTCTACGCGTTCTGGCCCTCGAACAGAGCCAAGTTCGAGGATGCCGCTGCCGTGCCACTTCGGGAAGATTGAGGAACGGCGATGGACCACGAAACCGAGAAACACGTTGACGAAGTCAGCGGGACTGCGACGACAGGCCATGAGTGGGATGGCATCCGGGAACTGGATACACCCATGCCGCGCTGGTGGCTGTGGACGCTCTATCTCTGCATTGTCTGGGCCGTTGGATACTGGGTGCTCTATCCGGCTTGGCCGCTGCTCTCGGACAACACGCGCGGATGGCTGGGCTATTCCTCCCGCGCCAGTGTTGCCGTTGAGCTTGAGGATCTGGGAAGGCAGCGCGCCGCGATGGCAGTTGGGCTCGCGACGGCATCGCTCGCGGACATCAAGAGCAGCCCCGACCTCTTCCGTATCGCCGTGGCGCGTGGCAAGGCGGCCTTTGGTGACAATTGTGCGGGGTGTCATGGTCTTGGCGGCGGAGGAGCCAAGGGTGGCTATCCCAACCTCAACGACGATGACTGGATCTGGGGCGGCACGCTGGACCAAATCCACACGACCCTGCTGAACGGTATTCGCTGGACCGCCAATTCCGACACGCGGATTTCGCTGATGCCAGCGTTTGGAGGAAAGGACGCCATCCTTAAGCCCGCCGAGATCGAGGCTGTTGCCAGCTATGTCCGCAGCCTTTCCAGCCTGCCTGCAGAGCCGGGTGCCAAGCTCGATCAGGGCAAGGAGCTTTTCGTTGCCAATTGCGCAGCGTGCCATGGCGATTTGGGCAAGGGGAATCAGGAGCTTGGGTCCCCCAACCTGACCGATCCGATCTGGCTCTACGGATCGGACCATCAGTCCATCTCCGAGACGATTCGCAACAGCCGCGCAGGTGTCATGCCAGCCTGGAAGGACAGGCTTGATCCGGTGACGATCAAGGCGCTGACAATCTATGTCCACAGCCTCGGCGGCGGTCAATGACCGTGCCGGAAACCCATGCGGACATTCCTTTCTTTGCGCCATCGCCGAAGGTCTATCCGCAAAAGATTTCCGGCCGCTACCGGCGCATCAAATGGGCCATTCTGATTGTCACTTTGGGCATCTATTATTTCATGCCATTCGTGCGGTGGGATCGTGGACCCAATTTGCCCAACCAGGCCGTTCTGATCGATTTCGAGCGGTCCCGGTTCTACTTCTTCTTCATCGAGATTTGGCCGCAGGAGTTCTACTATCTCACGGGTCTGCTGATCCTGGCAGCAGTGGCATTGTTCCTTATGAATGCCGTCGCAGGCCGCATCTGGTGCGGCTACACCTGCCCGCAGACGGTGTGGTCCGATCTCTTCTTGCAGGTCGAGCGGTTTGTCGAAGGCGATCGCCGTGATCGTATCAAGCGGGATGCAGCCCCGTGGGGCGCGAAGACCTGGGGTCTGAAAATCGTCAAGCATGCGATCTGGCTCATGATCGCCTGGTGGACCGGCGGAGCCTGGGTGCTTTACTTCAGTGATGCGCCAACCCTGGTCTATGGTCTCGCGACCGGTACGGCACCGTTCACGGCCTATCTCTGGATCGGCATCCTGACCTTCACGACCTATGTTCTGGCGGGGCATCTGCGCGAGCAGGTCTGCCTCTATATGTGTCCATGGCCGCGCATTCAGGCGGCGCTGACCGACGAGCATGCACTCAATGTTGCCTATCGCCATGATCGTGGTGAACCGCGAATGTCGGTCAAGGAAGCAAATAAGCAGGAGCTGGCGGGTGAAGAGGCGGGCGACTGCATCGACTGCTTCCAGTGTGTCGCGGTTTGCCCGACCGGCGTCGACATTCGGGAAGGATCGCAACTGGGCTGCATCCAGTGCGGTCTGTGCATCGATGCCTGTGATTCCTTCATGGGGAAGGTAGGCAGACCTGCCGGACTGATCGGCTATGATACCGAAGACAACATCGTCGCGCGGTCGCTTGCAAAGCCTGTCAGCTACGAGATGGTTCGTCCCCGCACGATCCTGTATGCCGTGCTCCTGGCTGCCGTTGGTGGGGCGATGGTTTTCCAGCTGGCGACTCGCGCCACGGCTTCCATCAGCGTGTTGCATGAGCGCAATCCGATGTTCGTTACCTTGCGCGACGGCAGCATCCGCAACGCCTACAGTGTCCGTATCGCCAACAAACGACCCGAGTCCCGGCCCTTTGCCCTCTCCGTTGATGGTCCGTTTGGAACGCAGATCGAGGCGGTTGGTGTTGCGGCGACGGCTGACTGGCGGCCTGTGGTTGAGGTTGGCCCGGACCAGACGCGCGAGGTCCGTGTCCTAATCACCATGCCGCGGGGTGTCATCAGCGAGAAGTCGACACTGATCTCGATCAAGGCAGCCGATCTTTTTTCGGGTGAGAATGTCTCGGCGAGGGAGAACTTTTTTGCCCCCTGAAGGAGTCGATACCGATGTCCTGCTGCGGAGTGTTCATCATGCCGTATGAAGCGACTGAGCCAGGGGTGCCACCCCGGAGAGAGCCTCGACCGATCACCGGACGTTTTGTCCTGATTGCCTTTGTCGTCTTCTTCGGCGTTATCGCGGCGGTGAACGGCGTGATGATGACGCTGGCCATCCGCACGATGCCGGGCCTTGACGTCAAGAATGGCTATGTCGCCAGCCAGGCCATGAACGGCGAGTTCGAAGCCATGCGCAAGCAGGCCGAGCGCGGCTGGAAAGCGGATGTGACGGTAGTCCTGCAGGCGGGCCAGGCGCCAGTCAACGTCCGGTTCGCTGACCGGGCCAACGCACCAGTGGCAGGACTGGCTGTCAGCGCGCGCCTGGCCCATCCGGCTTTGACGCGCGCCGATCACTCCGTGGCGCTGATCGAGGTTCGCCCGGGTCACTATGCTGCGGAGATTCCTGATATCCAGCCTGGAGGCTGGATGCTCGTGATCGAGGCGAGCCGCAGCGGCGAGCGCGTCTTCGCATCCCGCAACCGTGTCGTCCTGACCGAGGTCAAGCCATGAGCGCTGCCGGATCATCTGCTGTGCGTGACCTCTCTGTTTTTGTTCTCCATCAAGCGGGCGACATCGCATCACTGGAGCTGGCTGTTGAAGGGATGCGTTGCGCTGGCTGCATGGCCTCGATCGAGAGTGCGATCCTCAAGGTCAGGGGCGTGGTCACTGCGCGGATCAATTTCTCCAGTCAGCGTCTCAGCGTCGAATGGAAAGAGGGCATGACCTCGCCCGATACGATCATCGAAACCATTGCAGCGCTCGGCTTCCGCGCCTTTCCGTTTGTGGCGAAGCAGGCTGAGAGCTCGGAGGCAACCGAGGAGAGGCGGCTGCTGCGCTATCTCGGCGTGGCGGCTTTTGCCGGCATGAACATCATGCTGCTTTCGGTGTCGGTGTGGTCCGGCAATGCAAGCGACATCAATCCGGAAACGCGTGACTTCTTCCACTTGCTCTCGGCGCTGATCGCGCTTCCGGCCGCAGGCTACGCTGGGCAACCCTTTTTTGAAAGTGCCATCCGCGCGCTGAAGGCGCGCCGCGTCAACATGGATGTGCCGATCACGCTCGGCATTCTCCTCGCACTTGGAATGTCTGTGGTCGAGACGCTGAACCACGGCGAGCATGCCTACTTTGACAGCGCGGTCATGCTGATCTTTTTCCTTCTGGTCGGACGCTATCTCGATCAGGCCATGCGCCGCAAGACCCGCGCCGTTGCAGGCAATCTCGCGGCTCTGAAAGCAGAAACGGCAGTTAAATTCATCTCGGACAATGAAGTCAGGGAATTTCCCATCGCCGCCATCGTGCCGGGTGATCTGGTGTTGATACGACCGGGCGAACGCGTGTCCGTTGATGGCGCGGTTGTTTCGGGTCGGTCGGACATTGACCAGGGCCTTATCACGGGTGAAACGGAGTACGCGTCCGTCGTCGAAGGAGCGATGGTCTATGCGGGCACGCTCAACATATCCGGAACGCTCAAGATCCGCGTGTCGAAGGCCGCTGCAGGCACATTGCTGGACGAGATCAATCGGCTCCTTGAACAAGCCACTGCCACCAAGTCCCGGCATTTGCTTCTGGCTGACCGGGCTGCGCAGCTTTACGCCCCGCTGGTCCATGCCACGGCGTTGCTGACCTTCATCGGCTGGCTGATTGTTGGGCTCGCCTGGCAGAAGGCACTGATCATTGCGATTACGGTTCTGATCATCACGTGCCCTTGCGCCCTGGGGCTGGCTGTCCCTGCCGTTCAGGTCGTGGCGGCGGGCGCATTGTTTCGCCGGTCTCTGCTGCTGAACCAGGGTGACGCCCTCGAGCGCTTCGCCGAGGTTGATACGGTGGTTTTCGACAAGACAGGCACGCTCACCATGCCGTCACCGGAGCTTGCCAATGCTGCTGACATCGGCCTTTGCGATCTGAAGCTGGCGGGCCGGCTGGCGCTTGCCAGTCGACATCCGCTGTCACGGGCGCTTGTGGAGGCAAGCGGCGCGACCGCACCGTTGGAGGCTGTCGAGGAGCCCGGCCTTGGTGTCAGGGCGACGGTCGATGGCAAGATGCTGTTCCTGGGCAGGCCGGGATGCTGCAGCGCCGAGGAAGCTGCAGCGACGGTCGCGGCACGCTATCCCGATGCATCATTGATGGCTTTCCGCAATGGTGATCGGGTCGTCATCTTCGCGATCCAGCAGGCATTGCGCCCTGATGCGCTTGAGACGATTCGGAGATTGAAGGTGCTTGGACTGGATCTTCAGATCCTGTCGGGCGATCGCGAGACTCCTGTTGCCAGCATCGCCCGTACACTGGGCATCGCCACCTGCGCG
>JANMFA010000263.1:0-2235 GCA_031377545.1 Hyphomicrobiales bacterium
GGTCGGATGGCACCGAGTTATTTTCCAGCGCGAAAGCCAGGTCCAGCAGGCGCGGTTCGGCCCGGTCCCAGTTGTCCATCGCCTCCTGCATGGTGCGGGCGGCGGACGATGCATCGGTGCAGCGCGAAAGATCACGGGAGACCACCACAAGGCGACCGTCCCGGGTGCCGTTCTTCAGCGTCGCAAGTTTCATTGTGGTGAACCTGTGTTTGTGGTTGTCTGGGGGAGAGGCCAGTTGCCTGTGCCTGTAAAACAGCCTGTCCGGGAGAATTTGTCCAATGAAAAGACGCAATTTTTTGCGCGGTGCCGCTCTTGCAGCCGCTGTGACAGCTGTTGCGAAACCCGCCATCGCCCAATCCATGCCCGAGGTGAAGTGGCGTTTGACCTCCAGCTTTCCGAAATCGCTCGACACGATTTTTGGCACGGCGCAGACCCTGGCGCAATACGTGAGCGACGCCACGGACGGGAAGTTTCAAATCCAGACCTTTGCGGCGGGCGAGATCGTGCCCGGATTGCAGGCACTGGATGCAGCGTCGAACGGCACGGTGGAATGCGCCCACACCCCGACCTACTTTTACACCGGCAAGGAGCCCGCTCTGGCGCTTGGTACGGGCATCCCATGGGGGCTGAACGCCCGCCACCAGCATTCCTGGTGGCATTTCGCGGGCGGCGAAGCCATCGTCAACGAGGCGCTGGCCAAGTTCAACACGGTCGGCGTGGTCTGTGGCAACTCCGGCACGCAGATGGGCGGCTGGTTCCGCAAGGAGATCAACACGCTCGATGATCTCAAGGGGCTAAAGTTCCGCATCGGCGGCACGGGCGGCGCTGTTCTCGCTAAATTGGGCGTGGTGCCGCAGCAGATCGCGGCGGGCGACATCTACCCCGCGCTGGAACGCGGCACGCTGGATGCCGTCGAGTTCGTCGGCCCCTATGACGACGAGAAGCTCGGCTTCAACAAGGTGGCGAAATACTATTATTACCCCGGCTTCTGGGAGGGCGGCGCGATGCTGCATCTCGTGATCAACAAGGAGGCGTGGGACAAGCTGCCCAAGCTCTACCAGAACATCCTGAAGATGTGCGCGGAGAGCGCCAACACCTGGATGCTCGCCAAATACGACGCGGTGAACGCGCCCGCCCTGCGCCGCCTGGTGGCGGGCGGTACGGAACTCAGGGCCTTCCCGGCGGCGGTGCTGGAAGCCTCGTGGAAGGCGGCGGAGGAGCTTTACGCGGAATACTCGGCCAGAAGCCCGATCTTCAAGAAGGGCTACGAGTCCATGGTGGCTTTCCGGCAGGAGCAATACACCTGGGCGCAGATCGCGGAATATGCGTTCGATACCTATCAGATCAGGCAGTTGCGCAGGTAGAGAACGGCCCACTGGCCTGTGCGGCCAGTGGGCATCCCTCATGCGTATCAGGCAAAGAAGCTGACCTTGCCTGTGCCGATATCATGCATGGCCGAAACCACGGTCAATTGCTTGGCATCGACCATTTCCTTCAGCACAGGGCTGCGGTCGAGGATCATCCGCGCTGCCGATTGTGCATTCAGGTCTGCCACTTTCTGCACGAGTGCCTTGTTCTTGGAGTTGCGGTCTCCCGGGACCGTTGGAACAGCGGCGTCCACGGCCGGCTTGATATTCGCGAGCATGGCTGTGAGGTTGCCCAGCTTGGCATCATCAACGGCACCCTTGATGGCACCACACTCCGTATGACCAAGGACGACGATGGCTTTGACGCCAGCCACCTTGGCTGCAAATTCCAGACTGCCAATGATATCGACATTGACGAAGTTGCCTGCGATGCGGGCCGCAAAGATATCGCCGATGCGCTGGTCAAACACCAATTCCGGCGGAACGCGTGAATCGATGCAACCGACAATGGCGGCATAGGGTGCCTGGGCATTGGCCGTTGCCTTGACCTGCGCGATCAGGTCGCAATTGATCGACTTGCCAGCCAGAAACCGGTCATTGCCCGCCTTCAGCATCTCCACAGCGGCAGCGGGCGATACGCCCTTCTGCCGATCCGGCGTGAAGACCGCACATTCCTGTGCGGTTGCGGTCGTCGCTGCGGTCGCAGCAAAAATTCCGGTCGCCGAGAGGCAGCCGCAGAAGAGACGTCGTGTCAGCATTGGATCACCCGCTTGTCCTAGACAATTGAAAGCTGCCTCTAGGCAACCTAGCGGAGGAATGAATGCGTTGCAGCTACGCAGTTGGATGAGTCTAAAAATGGACAGTGGCC
>JANMFA010000278.1:0-3257 GCA_031377545.1 Hyphomicrobiales bacterium
CGTCGGATCATTTCTGCTTTCTGCCCTGAGCATCAATCTTGGTATCGGAAACCCATTGGTTTCGCAGATCATCACCGCAACTATCGGCGCGATTGTCGTCGTTTTTCTCGCCCGAATGATTGCCTGAAGCCGGATTTTACGAATGCCCGACCCGGATGTCTGAAATCTGAACGCGCCCAATGACATCCACCTTTTCCCTCATTCTGCTCGCCTTCCTGGGTGGGGCCGTTCTCCCGCTGCAGATGGGCGTCAACGGCTTCCTGCGTCAGGGTCTTGGGCATCCGATGCAGGCGACCTTTGTGTCGTTCACGGTGGGCTCGATCGCAGCACTTATCGCCTGCCTTCTGATGCGCGTGCCGTGGCCGAGCGCGGAGAAGATCGCCACGCCAGCGTTCTGGATGTGGTTCGGCGGTTGCTTTGGCGTGTTCTATGTCTTCACCACCATTGTGTCCGGTCCCCGGATTGGCGCGGCGCTGGCTGTATCGCTCGCCATCGCGGGGCAGCTCGTGGTTGCAGCGCTGCTCGACCACACCGGCACGCTCGGCTTTCCGCAGCACAGCCTGTCGCCGATGAAGTTGCTCGGCATCAGCCTTGTGATCGCTGGCGTGCTGGTCGTGAGCTATTCCAAGCAAGGGTGATCCGGTCTCGGATGACGGTGCGATACGAGCGCCCGGATGTCCATGCAGCCTCCACCTGCAGGATGTTGGTGTACGTAGGCCGACGGAGCATTGCGACTCAGGGTCGAATGTTCTATCTATGTTCTTATCAACCGATGCGGCAAATTGTGCGTATGCTCCTTGAGGCATAGGCACGGGGCTCGATCATGCCTACATGCTTTGCCGCGAGTATCTTCCTCGAGCCCTCATCCTGAGCTTGTCGAAGGGTGGAGGCGGTGCTCCTGGCGTTGGCTGGAGCATCCTCGGCAGGTTCGGGATGAAGCTAAAGCTTGGACGAGAGACGTATGGCCCGCGGCAAAAATCCCAACAGTGCAAGTGATATCGATACGCTGTTCGAGGAAATGGGCACGAAACCCCATCACGACCAGCGGGTGATTTCCGTGCGCGGCGCGCGCGAGCACAATCTCAAGAACGTCGATCTGACCATTCCGCGCGACAAGCTCGTGGTGTTCACCGGTCTGTCGGGTTCCGGCAAATCCTCGCTCGCCTTCGACACGATCTATGCGGAAGGTCAGCGCCGCTACGTTGAGTCGCTCTCGGCCTATGCGCGCCAGTTCCTGGAGATGATGCAGAAGCCGGATGTCGACCAGATCGACGGGCTGTCGCCCGCCATTTCCATCGAGCAGAAAACGACCTCGAAGAATCCGCGCTCCACCGTCGGCACTGTCACCGAGATCTACGACTATATGCGCCTGCTCTGGGCGCGTGTCGGCGTTCCTTATTCGCCTGCCACCGGATTGCCCATCGAGAGCCAGACCATCAGCCAGATGGTGGACCGGGTGCTGGAGCTTCCGGAGAAGACCAAGCTGCTGCTCATGGCCCCCGTGGTGCGCGGTCGGAAAGGCGAGTTCCGCAAGGATCTTGCGGATTGGCAGAAGAAGGGCTTCCAGCGCGTCAAGGTAAACGGCGAACTCTACGAGATCGCCGATGCGCCGCTGCTCGACAAGAAGTTCAAGCACGACATCGATGTCGTGGTGGACCGCATCGTCGTGCGCCCGGATATCGCGGCGCGCCTTGCGGAAAGCTTTGAAACCGCGCTTGGCCTCGCCGAAGGCATTGCGGTTGTCGAATTCGTGGACGAGAAGGCCGAGGATGGCTCGCAGCGGCGCATTCTCTTCTCCGAGAAATTCGCCTGCCCTGTTTCCGGCTTCACGATTTCGGAGATCGAACCGCGCCTGTTCTCCTTCAACAACCCCTTCGGTGCCTGCCCCACCTGTGGCGGCATTGGCCACGAGATGCGGATCGATCCCGAACTGGTGATCCCGGACCGCGCGCTGACCCTGAAAAAGGGAGCAGTTGCGCCATGGGCGAAGTCGTCTTCTCCCTACTATGGCCAGACGCTGGATGCGCTGGCCAAGCATTTCGGTTTTTCGCTAACCAAGCCCTGGGAAGAGCTGCCGCAGAAGGCGCAGAACGTGATCCTCTACGGTTCCGGCAGCGAGGACGTGTCGTTCAAATACGACGACGGCCTGCGCAGCTACGAGGTGAAGAAGCCCTTCGAGGGCGTGATCATCAATCTGGAGCGCCGCTACAAGGAGACGGACAGCGACTGGGCACGCGAGGAGATCGGCCGCTTCATGTCCGAGACGCCGTGCCACGCCTGCGAAGGCGACCGGCTGAAGCCGGAGGCGCTGGCGGTCAAGATCGCGGGCTGCCATGTTTCCGAGGTGACGCGTCTTTCCGTGAAGGACGCCAATGTCTGGTTCCAGGAATTGTCCGGCAAGCTCACCGACAAGCAGCGCGAGATCGCGATGCGTATCCTCAAGGAAATCCGCGACCGGCTGCGCTTTCTGGTCGATGTCGGGCTGGAGTATCTCTCGCTCGGGCGCGCCTCCGGAACGCTTTCGGGGGGCGAAAGCCAGCGCATCCGGCTGGCCTCGCAGATCGGTTCCGGCCTCACTGGCGTTCTCTATGTTCTGGACGAGCCTTCCATCGGCCTGCACCAGCGCGACAACGAACGGTTGCTGGGCACGCTCCGGCGGCTGCGCGACATTGGCAACACGGTGATTGTGGTCGAACACGACGAGGACGCTATTCTGCAGGCCGACTACGTTGTCGATGTAGGGCCGGGCGCTGGCATCCACGGTGGTCAGGTGGTTGCACAGGGCACACCGCAGCAGGTCATGAGCAATCCGGCGTCACTGACCGGCAAGTATCTCACGGGCGAGATGCTGGTGGCTGTTCCGCGCATACGGCGCAAACCGATGAAGTCGCGCGTGCTGAAGATTGTCAATGCACGGGGCAACAACCTGAAGAATGTGACGGCAGAAATCCCGCTGGGCACCTTCACCTGCATCACCGGTGTCTCCGGCGGGGGCAAGTCGACGCTGGTGATCGACACGCTGTACAAACTGGCGGCCAAGCGCCTGAACGGTGCGCTTGAGCACCCCGCTGCCCATGACCGGATCGAGGGACTGGAGCATCTCGACAAGGTCATCGACATCGACCAGTCGCCCATCGGGCGAACGCCGCGTTCCAATCCGGCCACATACACCGGGGCCTTTACCCCAATCCGCGAATGGTTCGCTGGCCTTCCCGAGGCAAAGGCGCGGGGTTATCTGCCCGGCCGCTTCTCCTTCA
>JANMFA010000298.1:0-15574 GCA_031377545.1 Hyphomicrobiales bacterium
GTTCGCGCGACCTCTACAAGACCGTCGAAGCTTTGCGCGCCAACGGCCTGCCGTTCATGCCCTCGCCCCCCGTGACCTACTACGAGAAGGTCGATGCGCGCTTGCCGGGCCACGGTGAAGACGTCGCGCGGATGCAGACCACCGGCATCCTCATCGATGGGGAAGGCGCTGTGGCGCTGGGCTCGAAGGAAGGCCGCATGTCGAAGGTGCTGCTGCAGATTTTCTCGGGCACGCTGCTCGGCCCGATCTTCTTCGAGTTCATCCAGCGAAAAGGGGATGACGGCTTCGGCGAGGGCAATTTCCGCGCGCTGTTCGAGTCGATCGAGGAAGACCAGATCCGCCGGGGCGTGCTGACGCTCGACGCAGCGGAGTAATTCGTAGCCTCCTGTTGACCCATCTTCCTGATCGTCTTACCGAAAGTTGATCAGGGGAGCGACGAGCCATGGCCAAAACACCGGCGAAAACCACTGCGACAAAGACCAAAGCAAAAACCGCTGCCAAAAAGGCGCCGGCCAAGACCGCATCGAAGCCTGCGGCCAAGCGCGACCTCGTGCGCGTCACGGCGGGTGAGTTCACTTTCCTTGCCCGGCTGGAGCTGGAGGCCGCACCCAAGACCTGCAAGGCCTTCATCAAGGCGCTGCCGTTCAAGAGCAGCTTCGTGCATGTCCGCTGGAGCGGCGAGGGCGTCTGGGTTCCGCTGGGCGAACGCGATTTCGGTGTTGGCTACGAGAACCACACCAGCTTTCCCGCACCGGGCCACATGCTGCTCTATCCCACCGGCATCAGCGAGACCGAACTGATCATGGCCTATGGCGGCGTGCGCTTTGCCTGCAAGATGGGCCAGCTTGCTGGCAACCACTTCCTTACCATCATCGAAGGCAATGAGAACCTTGCGGCACTCGGCAAGGCTTGCCTCTGGAAGGGCGCCCAGGCGCTGGCGATCGACTGGGCCTGAACCGTCCGTCCCAATTCCGTCATACGAAGCAGATAGCCCCATCCGCAGGGGAGTGGCCTTGACTTCGGCTGTATGTTCTATATTTGTTCAGTTATTCATTCTTTGTTCTCATCGGAGGGCAGGTCATGTCACTGGGCATCACGCAATCGCTGGCGGACTTCCGCCGGGACTTCATCGGCAGCGCCATCGACCCTGATCTGCGTCGGGGCCGGGGGGCGGTGACGAATACCCGTGGCCGGTACGAGCGTATGACGCATCAGGCGGAAGACGACGGCTGGGGTAGCATGGACCTTTCAACGCCATTCAAGACCGATGTGACGCTTGAGAAGGCGCGCACGATCATCACGCGCAATGATTCGCCGGATCTGTCGTTCGACCGCTCCGTGAACCCCTATCGGGGCTGCGAGCACGGCTGCGCCTATTGTTTCGCGCGTCCCACCCATGCCTATATGGGGCTTTCCCTGGGCCTCGATTTCGAGAGCAAGCTGTTCGCCAAGGTGAATGCGGCGGAACTGCTGGAGCAGGAGCTTTCCGCGCCCTCCTATGAACCCCGTACATTGGCGATCGGCACCAATACGGATCCCTATCAGCCGATCGAGAAGACACATCGCATCATGCGGGGCGTGCTGGAGGTGCTGTCGAAGCGCAATCATCCGGTCGGTATCGTTACAAAATCCGCACTGGTAACGCGGGATATCGATCTTCTGGCACCGATGGCGGCCAAGGGGCTGGCCAAGGTCGCAATCTCGATCACGACGCTGGACCGAAAGCTATGCCGTGAACTCGAGCCCCGGGCGGCAACGCCGGAGAGGCGGCTGGAGACCGTTCGCCAGCTTAGCCAGGCCGGCATTCCCGTCACGGTGCTTGTTGCGCCGATCATTCCCGGCATCAACGAGTCCGAGATCGAGGCGATCCTCGATGCGGCGAAGAAGGCTGGTGCGTCCGAAGCGGGCTATGTGCTGCTGCGGTTGCCTCTTGAGGTGCGCGACATTTTCCGGGAATGGCTGCTGGATCACGCGCCTGGAAAACTGCGCCATGTGATGTCGCTGGTGCAGTCCACGCGGGGCGGCAAGGATTACGACGCAAGCTGGGGCCAGCGGCAGACAGGAACCGGTCCCTATGCCTGGATGGTGGGACGGCGTTTCCAGATGGCGGCGGACCGGCTGGCTTTCAACCGGACACGGCTGAAGCTGAAAACCGACCTGTTCGTCAAGACTGAAAGGTTGAGCGCCCAGCTCAGCCTGCTGTGATGCATGGGCGTGCTTGAGCCTGTTCCTGTCAGGGCTGCGGCGCGGCTATCGGCCCGGCGTGCCAAACAACCAGGCACCAGCCAGACGGAACAGCACTGCCATCGCCACCAGCATCAGCAGCATGATGGCGATGTAGCGCCATGTGACGGGCGATTTTGCTGCCTGCTGCAGGGTTGGTCCAGGGTGTCCGGCGTTGACGGCGCGCAGCGAATCGTTGGCCGGGGGCTGCATCAGCCCGCCCAGCAGGCTGCGGGGCGGACCATCCCCACGCTGCAGCATGTCATCGGCCAGCCGTCGATAGGTGGCGGTGCGCCGCGGCAGGCGCTCGCCCAGTATGAAGGCTTCCGTTTCTGCGGGAGCGGGGTCGCGTCCATGGGTGGCCTGAAAGGCAATCAGCCAGTCACGCTTGTTCTGCTTGTACAACGCATAGGCGAGCAGGCCCGCGACGTCGCTCTCGCCCTGCACGAGCAGTTCAAACATGGGGTTTCGCCTATCCTCGGGCAGGACCGGCTCCTGTCGAAAAGGTTCTTGAAGGACAGCCTCCGGGAGCGCTTTCAGGCGCTCATCGATCCTTGGCAGCCTGGGGGACGGAACGGGGTTCTTTGCGGAATCCACGACGGTCTCGTTGGTGTTTGCGGACATCGGCGGTATCTCCGTTCGCGGTCTTGCGCCGCCATAGTGGTTGAAGTCGGTGCGGTGTGCAAACAAGGGTGAAAGCGATCTGCGGCAGCTGTGTGGCGACGACAGGTTCACTGCTCAGGTTCGAACATGTGGCAGGCGGGGAGGTCTGGGGTGGCAATGGGTGGCTATGAACTTGTGGCAGGGGTGGACGAGGCCGGACGCGGCCCGTTGGCAGGGCCGGTGGCGGCGGCGGCCGTCATTCTTGATCCCTCCAATCTGCCCGGTGGCCTTGGAGATTCAAAAGCCTTGTCGCAATCCGCACGCGAATCTGCCTTTGCGGAGATTCTGGAAAAAGCCCTGGCTGTGTCCTTTGCCCTGCTGCCACCTTCCGATATCGATCGGCTGAACATCAGGGGTGCCACGCTGGAGGCCATGCGCCGCGCCGTGACGGGGCTGTCGATCACGCCCGATGCCGTCATCGTCGACGGCCGTGACACGCCGCCGGGCCTGGCCATGACATGCCGGGCCATCGTCGGCGGCGATGCCACGGAGCCAGCGATCAGCGCGGCATCGATCGTGGCCAAGGTGATGCGGGATCGGCTGATGACCCGCCTTGGTGCCGATATCCCGGCCTACGGCTTTGAAATCCACAAGGGGTACGGCACGGTCAAACACCGCGCTGCGATCAGAGCACATGGCGGTCTGGGCCATCACCGGCAAAGCTTTGCCCCGTTCAGAAACGGCACAGCCTGACTTTCAGGCGTTAAACCTCACCTTCACCCTAACCAGTGCATAACGCGGCTGTCTGTTGCGTAACTGGTATGCGTCATGCGTTTAGCGCCTGCTGGAGCCATCGACCCGAAGACCCGGATTCAGGTATCGCGTACCGGGCCTTCGGCGAGGGCTTCCTCCCCTTCCTCACTCTCGCTGGCCGATGCGCTGGATCGCATCCTCGTGGGCGATTGCATCGAGAACCTCAGGCGTCTGCCGGACGCCTCGATCGATCTCGTCTTTGCCGATCCGCCCTACAACCTGCAGCTCGAAGGCCTGCTGACCCGGCCCGACGCCAGCATCGTCGATGCCGTCGATGACGACTGGGACAAATTCTCCTCCTTTGCGGAGTACGACACCTTCACACGGGCCTGGCTCGCCGAATGCCGCCGTGTTCTCAAGCCCAACGGAACGCTGTTCGTCATTGGCAGCTACCACAACATTTTCCGGGTCGGCACCGTTCTGCAGGATCTCGGCTACTGGATGCTCAACGACATCATCTGGCGCAAGGCCAATCCGATGCCGAACTTCCGCGGACGCCGCTTCACCAACGCCCACGAAACGATGATCTGGGCCAGCCGCGATGCCAAGGCCAAGGGCTACACCTTCAACTACGAAGCGCTGAAAGCCGGCAACGAGGATTGCCAGGTTCGCTCGGACTGGTTCCTGCCGCTGTGCACTGGCGGTGAGCGCCTGAAGGGCGATGATGGCTCCAAGGCCCATCCGACACAGAAGCCGGAGGCCCTGCTGGCACGCATCATCATGGCGGCGTCCAATGCCGGTGATGTCGTGCTGGACCCCTTCTTCGGCACCGGAACAACAGGAGCGGTGGCGAAGAAACTTGGCCGCCACTTCATCGGCCTCGAACGCGATCTGTCCTACATCGCGCATGCCGAAAAGCGCATCGCCGCCGCGCAGCCGACGGCGCCCGAACTCCTCATGGCACCTGCCACGAAACGTGAAGAGCCCCGTGTTGCCTTCTCCGCGATCGTCGAGGGCGAGATGCTGCAGGTGGGAGCGGTTCTGACCGACGCGAAGCGCCGTCATACAGCCATTGTCCGTCCGGATGGCACCATCATTGCCAATGGAATCGTGGGCTCGATCCACAAGATCGGTGCCCTGGTCCAGGGACTGCCCGCATGCAATGGCTGGACATTCTGGCATCACGATGTGTCGGGAAAACCGGAGCCCATCGACACGCTGCGGTCTGCCTACCGTTCGGTTCTCGCGAAAGCGGCCTGAGCTTTCCCAAAGCTTTCTCGCACTCCCTGGAGATTGGGGCTTCACGGCACCGGCCTGCGGATGGCAAGCTGATGACCACGGGTGCTTCGCCTGTCGGGGGAACAACACGCCATGGCTGACTACCGCATCCATCCGATGCCACCTCAGGTATCAGCGGCTCTCGTCGCGAAACTGCGGAAAGTCGAAACCGCCACTGTCGGTCATTCGCGCCACTGGGGCTTCATGGACCGGGGCATCCAGCCTCTGCTGCGGACCAAGCGGGTTGCCGGAACTGCGGTGACGCTGGCGATCCCCGGGCCTGATTCGACACTGCTGCATCACGCGCTGGGCCTCCTGCGCCCCGGTGATATCCTCGTGGTTGACCGGTTGGGGGATGACCGGCACGCCTGCTGGGGTGGTGGGGTCACGATCGCCGCCAAGGCAGCAGGCGCGGTCGCAGGGATCGTCGATGGCCCCTGCACCGATCTCACGGAAATTCAGGATTCGGATTTCCCCATGTGGTGCCGGGGCATCGCACCGATCACGACGAGACTCTACAATCTCGGCGGAATGCTGAACCATCCCGTATCGTGCGGCGGTGCCGTGGTGCAGGCTGGCGATGTCATTCTCGCCGACGAATCCGGCGTGCTGGTGCTGCCGGCGTCGGAAGCCGAAGCCGTTGCAGACGCGGCACTGGTGCGCCAGGAACGAGGCGAGCGCAACCAGGACCGGATGCGGACGGGCGAAAAGATGGGTGATGTTTCCGGCGCATCGAAGATGGTCCTTGATGCCCAGAAGGCTGGCGCATGACCCACGTGATCGCATTGCTTGACGTCACAGCGCCCGAGAGGGCTGACAGGCTGCGTGCGCTTCTGCCGCCCGGCTTCACGCTGGTTCATGGAACGGAACCCGGCGATGCGGCGATGAAGACCCTGATCGGTCCGGTGGATTTCGCCATCTCCGGCCAGGTTGCTGTCAACGCGGATGTTCTGCGCGCAGCCAAGAAACTGAAACTTCTCCATAAATGGGGCGTGGGTGTCGACAATCTCGACATCGAGACCGCGCGTGCCCTGGGCATCCGCGTGGCGCGCACCACGGGAAGCAATGCCTTGCCGGTTGCCGAATTCACGCTTGGACTTATGCTCTCGGCCATGCGGTTCTCGGCCTATGGTCATCACAAGCTGAAGCAGGGGTACTGGCACGGGCCGGGCAAGTTGCCGGGCGAGACAATGCTGCTCTCGGGCAAGACAGTCGGTATCGTCGGCATGGGTGCCATCGGAACGCAGGTGGCGAAGCTGCTGCGGAGCTTTGGCTGCACGCTGCTTTATGCCAAGCGAACACCGCTTGCACCTGCCGAGGAGGCCGCGCTTGGCGTGCGCCATGCCTCGCTGGACGAGATCATCACGAGCGCGGATGTGGTGTCGCTGCATTGTCCGCTGACACCGGAAACGACGGGCATGATCGACGCGGCTGCGTTGTCGCGCATGAAGCCGACTGCGGTGCTGGTGAATGTGGCGCGCGGCGGCGTTGTCAATGAGACCGATCTGGCGGAGGCGCTCCGGACCCGGGTCATTCGCGGAGCGGCGATGGATGTCTTTTCCATCGAGCCGCTGCCTGCCCATTCGCCGCTTCTGGCGCTCGACAACATCGTGGTCACGCCACATCTCGCTGCCGTCACGGCTGACACCTTCGAGCCGACGGTGCGCCGGATGTTCGGGAACATGGCCTGTGTGGCGCGGGGCGAGCCCGTCCCGGCGCTGGACGTTGTGGTTTAGCGGCTACCGCCCCACCACCCGCGTCAGTCCAGCGATGCGGTCCACCGCAAGCACGATGAGCAGCGTTCCCGCAATGAGCACCACGGAGAGGGCGGCCACCAGCGGATCGGTGCGCCCCTCGACATAGCGCACCATCTCGACCGGTAGCGTCGAGGCGCGCGGTCCGGACAGGAACAGCGAAATCACGGTTTCGTCGAACGAAAGCAGGAATGACAGGAACGCCGCTGCCGCCACGCCGGGCAGCGCCAGCGGCAGGGTGACGCGCCGGAACACGCGCCAGGGCGAGGCACCTAGGCTGCGCGCGGCGGCCTCGACCTCATCGGGCAAGGTGCTGAATGTCGTCACCATGAGACGGATGACGAACGGGATGGTCACAACCATATGCCCCAGCGCCAGACCTGTCAGGGTCGCGGTCAGCCGCAGCGGCTGCAAGGCCATGAGCAATGCGAGACCGATGACCAGTGTCGGCAGCAACAGAGGGGCGAGGAAAAAGGCCTTCAATGCTGCGGCACCCGGCAATTGGCCCCGGGCAATGCCGTAGGCGGCAGGGACGCCGATCGCAAGCGAGAGCACGGTGACAACGGCGGCGATCATGGCGGAAAGCCTTAGCCCGGCCATCAGGGCCTCATGTCCCAGCAGGCGTTCATACCAACGCAGGGAGAAACCCGACGGCGGGAAGATGATGAAATTGTCGGCGGAGAAAGAAATGACGACCACGACCAGAACAGGGGCGAGCAGGACGCCATAGACCAGAACCGCCAGCGTTTTCAGCAGGGGCCCGGTATCCGTGCTCATGCCTCGATCCTGCGGGTCATCGCGACATAGGCCGCGAGCAGGAGAAGGACCAGAACCAGCGTATAGAGCGCCAGTGCCGCAGCGGCTGGCCAGTTGACCTGCGTCAGGGCCTGATCAAAGATCTCCGTGGCCAGCAGAAAGACACGCCCGCCGCCCAGCAGCTTGGGCGTGATGTAGGCGCTCATGGCCAGCACGAAGCACAGCAGGAATCCCAGGATGATTGCGGGCAGGCTGAGTGGCAGTGTCACCCGCATGAACACGCGCCAGGGCGACGCTCCAAGGCTGGCGGCTGCTTCCTCGCAGGCCCGGTCGAGACGGCCGAACCCGGCCAGCAGCGCCAGGATCATGTAGGGCATCAGGCTTTCAGCCAGGCCAATGACGACGCCGGGATAGTTGAAGACGAGCCGGACCGGCTGGGCTGTCAAACCGGAGGAGACCAGCAGGCCGTTGATCAGACCGCGGTCTCCCAGAATGGCGAGCCAGCCGAAGATACGCACCACGCCCGAAACCAGCATGGGTGCAACGGCGATGACCGTCAGCAGCGCTTTGAAGCGCGATTGGGTGCGAAACAGGAACAGCGCCAGTGGATAAGCCAGCACAAGCGCCAGGCCGGTCGAGACCAGCGACAGCCAGATCGAATTCCAGGTGAGTTCGAGCGTGAAGGAATCCTCGAACAATGTGCCGAAGGTTGCCAGCGACAATGCCGGGAGCATCGCCCCGGTAGGTCCGGTCTCGTTGAAGGCCATGCGGCCAAGACCAAGCATTGGCAGCAGATAAAGCAGCACAAGCAGCAGAAGAGCGGGAAGCACCAGAATCAGGGCGGTCGTCCGTCTGCCGGATCGCTCGTTCGCAACAACCGTCATGGTGATGTCCGCCCGAACACCAGCGTGTCCGCTTGCCGCCAAAGGATGGCGACTTCGGCTCCCTCGCCGGGCAATGATGCTCCTGAAGCCGCCTCGACCGTGATCCGTCCCGCAGAGGTGTCGGCCAGCACCTCGATCCGGTCGCCCACGAAAACCTGCGAATGGATGCGGCCGGGCAGACGGTTCAAGCCAGGCCCGACGGGCTCGTACATAGGCGCGATTGTCAGGCGCTGTGGTCGCAGGAAAACCTCGCAGGGGCCGATCTCCGGCAAGGGGCCTGTGCAACCGATGGTGATGCCGCCGGCAACCAGCGCTCCAGCGCTGGTCCGTTCCGCGGGGAGGATTACGCTGCGTCCGACGAAATCCGCAACAAAGCGGGTCGTCGGGTGATTGTAGATGGCGGATGGCGCGCCGATCTGCTCGATACGGCCAGCATTCATCACGGCGATCCGGTCACACAGCGTCAGTGCCTCGGTCTGGTCATGGGTCACGAACAGCGTGGTGATCCCCAGCGATCGCTGCAGGTCGCGGATCTCGATCCGCATCGCATCCCGAAGCTTGGCATCCAGGTTGGAGAGGCTTTCGTCCAGCAGCAAGACATCCGGCTCGATCACCAGCGCCCGGGCCAGCGCCACGCGCTGCTGTTGCCCGCCGGAAAGCTCGCGGGGGCGGCGGTTCTCCAGGCCCGTCAGCCGCACCTGTGCCAGTGCCTCGCGTACCCGTCGGTCACGGTCGGTTCGGTTGATGTCCCGCTCATCGAGGCCAAAGCCGACATTGGCCGCGACGTTCATATGCGGAAACAGCGCATAGGACTGAAAGACATAACCCATGTTGCGGGTGTGGCTTGGTTTGTCCGTGATGTCCCGGCCAGCGACGCTGATCCGCCCGCTGCCGGGCGTGACGAGCCCTGCGACCATGCGCAGTGTCGTGGTCTTGCCGCAACCCGAGGGGCCGAGCAGTGCGACGGATTCGCCTTTGGCCACGTCCAGCGAGACATCGGCCACGGCCACCGTCGGGCCGTAGTGCTTCGAGAGTCCGCGAAGCGAAAGGTGAGCAGTCATCGCGCCGAGATGATTTCACGCCGCCAGCGGTTGTTCCATTGGTCGCGCACCTTGGCGATCTCATTCCAGTCGACGGGGATCATGCGTGCACGGTTTTCTGCTGTGCTTGCCGTCCGGGCAAGGGCCGCGGGAAGCACATCCGCCTTCGCATTGGTGGGTGCGTAGAACATGCGCTCGGTGAAGGCCTTCTGTGCCTCCTTCGACAACGCATAATTGACGAAGGCCACGGCTGCGGCCCGGTTCTTGGCACCTTCGGGAATGTTGATGGTGTTGATCTGGAAAACCGAGCCCTCCGGTGGAAGCAAGACGCCCAGACGCCCGTTGGTCTCGTCGCTGTAGAGCTGCGCCCGGGCATTCCAGCCGGTGGCGACGCGGATGACGCCGTTCAGGATGAGCGTGTAGCCATCCGGATTGGGCTCAAAAGTCTGAACCGAGGGAGCCAGATCCTTCAGTTTTCGGATACCTGCATCGATGCTCTGCGCATGGTTTCCGCCCTCCATTCTTGTCACCATGGCGGTCATCGCCAGCCCCTGGATGTTGGGAGGTGCCGAAACGGCGATGAGACCCTTGAGATCGGGGCGCCACAGGTCGGCCAGCTTGGTCAGCGGTGGATTGAGGTTCTGGCGGTCAAAGACCAGAACCAGATGATCGAAGGTCACGGCTGGTCCGAAGATCCCGCCAACCGCGCGTGCCTCGGCATGCAGCTCATTCAGCGACGGCGCTTCGTCTGGCGTGATCCGCGAGAACAGACCCTCCGCATTGCCGATGGTGGAGGTCGAGACATCGAAGAGCACGACATCGACCTGAGGATCAGCCTTCTGTGCGCGCACCGAGCCCAGCATCTGTGCAGAGGTGCCGCCGGGCGCATAGTTGACCTTCACGTTGGGGAAAGCCTTCTGGAATGGCTCGACCACGGTTTTCGTGTAATTGTCCTGAAAGATGCCGGCATAGGACATGAGCGTGATCTGGCCGGAGACGCTGGTGTTCTGGCCGAGTGCAGGCGACGCAAGGATCACGGCCCCAGCTCCGGCCATCAGCCTGCGGCGGCTGAGTGCGTTCGACCACTTTCCCGATGTGATGGATTTCATGGCCATTTTCTGTCCTCTGGTCGTGCCGCAGCATGGAAGCCAGAATGCGGCCCTTCCGTCTGTTCTGGCAAGAGGCTGATTTTGGGCTTCCGGCGGCCAGACCTCATACAAAGCTCATCGGATCGACGTCGACACCCACCCGGATGCCGCCGCGTTCCTTTGGGCCGTTTGCCAGCATCGAACGCAGGAAGCCCTGAATGTCGCATTCGCGCGGGCTGCGTGCCAGAAGCCGGAAACGATGTTTCCCGCGGATCAGCGCGATCGGAGCCTCCGCAGGCCCCAGCAGCGACAGGCCAGCCCAGCGCTCCTCGTCGGTTGTTTCCAGAAGCTGTAGTCCCGTGCGCGCCAGGGCCCGCGCATGGGTTTCTGCCGCGTTATTGTCAGGTCCGGAAATCACGATACCCGCGAGACGTCCGAAAGGCGGCAATCTGGCTGCGCGGCGCATGGCGATCTCTTCCGCATAGAACCGTTCCGCATCACCTGACAGGATGGCTTTGATCACCGGGTGATCCGGATCATGCGTCTGAACCAGTCCGCGTCCGGCAACATCTCCCCGCCCGGCACGTCCGGTGACCTGCTGCAGAAGCTGGAACGTGCGCTCTGCCGCACGCGGATCACCGCTGGTCAGGCCCACATCCGCGTCGACCACACCCACCAGTGCCAACCCTGGAAAATTATGCCCTTTGGCTACCAATTGCGTGCCGATGATCAGCTGGAACTCGCCCGCAGCCACGGCGTCCAGCTCGCGCTTCAGCCGTTCGGTGCCGCCGGGGAAATCCGAGGACAGCACGATGGTCCGCACGCTGGGAAAGGTGACGGCCACCTCTTCCGCCAGCCGCTCCACGCCGGGACCGCAGACGGTGAGGCTGTTTTCGGTGCCACAGGCCTCGCAGCGCTGCGGCGTGCGCTCGATATGGCCGCAATGGTGGCAGACCAGCGAGCGGCGGAAGCGGTGCTCGACCAGCCAGGCGCTGCAGTCCGGGCATTGCCAGCGGTGGCCGCAATGGCGGCAAAGCGTGAGGGGAGCGTAGCCCCGGCGATTCAGGAACAACAGCGCCTGATCGCCAGACTCTAGCGTCCTGGCGACGGCATCCTTCAGCGGCGCTGAAATCCAGCTGCCCGGTCGCATCGGGTGAGCCTTGAGGTCGATGGCCGCCAGCGTCGGCAACATGCGTCCGCCGAACCGCTCGGTCAGCCGGACATGGGCATAGCGGCCCGTTGTCGCGTTGACCCGGCTTTCAACGGATGGCGTGGCCGAGGCCAGAACCACCGGGCAGCCTTCGATGCGACCACGCACGACAGCCATATCGCGGGCGTGGTAATGCACGCCGTCCTCCTGCTTGTAGGCCTGCTCGTGCTCCTCATCGATGATGACAAGGCCGAGATGGGCGAAGGGCAGGAACAGCGCGGACCGCGCACCCACGACAACCTTGGCATCGCCAGCCGCAATGGCGCGCCAGAGCCGGTCCTTCTTGCTGCTGCCAACGCCGGAATGCCATTCGGCTGGTCGGACGCCGAAGCGCTTCTCGAAGCGGGTGAGGAATTGCGCTGTGAGTGCGATTTCGGGCATCAGGATCAGCACCTGCCGACCGGCGCGGACAGCCTCGGCCACCGCCTCGAAATACACCTCCGTCTTGCCTGATCCCGTAATGCCCTCCAGCAGTGTGACAGCGAATTTCGCATCCCTGATGGCTGCAACGAGCAAAGCTGCGGCCTCCGCCTGACTGGCATTCAGATCGGTGGCGGCATGATCGGGATCAGGCGGAGGCGCAACGCTTTCAGGTGGCAGCGGAACAGCTTCCATCACCTCGGCATCGACCAGGGCATCGATCACGCCGGTGGAGACACCGGCCAATCGCGCCAGGTCGCTCTTCGGGAAGGCAAAGCCACCCTGGGCGGCCAGGATCACCCGGCTGCGCGCATCCGTCAGCTTCGCCGGGTGATTGCCCGTGAGACGCACGCCGTAGCGCGGCTTTTCGGCGCTGGCGGCCTCCGGATCACGGATCGCCATGCGCGCAACCATCCCTTTGGGAGCCAGCGTGTAATGCGCGATCCAATCCACGAAACGGCGGAGATTGGTGGATACAGGCGGCCAGTCGTGCCGGGCGATCACGGCCTTGAGGTTGCCGCCGCTGCTTGAGGGCGCGTCAGGATCACGGTCCCAGACCACGCCGATGGTTTCGCGCGTGCCCAGCGGCACGGTCACCAGATCGCCGGGTGCCAGCGTAAGCCCGGCAGGACAGCGGTAGCTGTAGGCCTTGTCGAGCGCCAACGGCAGCAGCACGTCAACGGCTGTTGCATTGGCGGCGGTGCCGAACAGATCGTCGATGGTGGATGATTCGGCCATGATTCCTTTGGACAAGCTTCATGGAGCTTTAAGCCCAATCGGCGAAGCTAAGCCATGCTGATTTCACCCGACATTGTCACCGCGACCAACCAGTGGCTTGGCCATCTCGCCACGGAGCGGCGGCTGGCGGCTGGCACGCTTGAGGCCTATGGTCGCGATACGCGGCAGTTCTTCGTGTTCCTGACGGACTATCTGGGTGGAGCGCCGAAACTCTCCGATCTCAGGACACTGAAGCCCGCCGATATCCGCGCCTTCATGGCGGAACGCCGCCGCGATGGCATCGAGAGCCGGACGCTGATGCGCCAACTCGCGGCGCTGCGCTCCCTCTTCCGCTATCTGGAGCGCGAAGGGCAGGGCATCGCTTCGCCCTTTTCAGCCGTGCGCAGCCCACGAATTTCTAGGGGGCTGCCCAAGCCACTTCCCCCGATTGCAGCCCGTGCGCTGGCCGATGCCGATCTGCGCGCGGGCGAAACCCGCCCTCAATGGGTGCTGGCGCGTGATGCCGCCGTGCTGTCGCTGCTCTACGGCTCAGGCCTGCGCATTGCCGAGGCGCTCTCGCTTCGCCGCAAGGATGCGCCGGATGGCCGCGATGGCCTCACCGTCACCGGCAAGGGCAACAAGACGCGCGGCGTGCCGGTGTTGCCGCAGGTGTCGAAGCTGATCGAGGACTACATCGCGATCTGTCCTTATGCCCTGCCGCCGGAAGGTCCGCTGTTCGTGGGACAGAAGGGCGGGCCGCTCAGCCCCAGGATCATCCAGCTTGCGATGGCTGGCTTGCGCGGCGCACTGGGATTGCCGGAAAGCGCCACGCCGCACGCGCTGCGGCATTCTTTCGCCACGCATCTGCTGGCGCGGGGTGGCGACTTACGGACAATCCAGGAACTGCTGGGCCATGCCTCGCTGTCGAGCACGCAGATCTACACGGCAGTGGACATGAACCGGCTGATGGCGAGCTACAGGGCCGCGCATCCGAGGGCGTGAGCTATTCCGGAGCGCTTGTCGTCAAAGCCAGCGCATGCAGAACGCCGCCCATATTGCCCTTGAGCGCCGCATAGACCATCTGGTGCTGACGCACCTTCGGGAGCCCCTTGAAGGCGGGGGAAATCACCGTCGCGGCGTAATGGTCGCCGTCGCCCGCTAGATCCTTGATCTCGACCACAGCATCGGGGATGCCGTCCTTGATCATGCGCTCGATATCAGCAGCGGCCATAGGCATTGGGTTTGGTCCTCTTTTGTCATTCCCGGCCGAAGCGAAGCGGAGGGGAAGGGAATCCGGACTTGCAACGCGTCATCTTGCATGAACGTTGCTCTGGATCCCCTTCCCTCGCTTTGCTCGCCGGGGATGACATTCAACTCATATACGTCGGCAGCCAGCCTTCGTGGGCTAAGCGCAGTTCATCCACAGATATGGGCGTCTCGCCGGGCAGCGTCAACGACTGCCCCGCGGTGACGCCGAGGAACATCACCGGGACACCCGCCTTCTTGGCTTCTGCCATGATCTTCAAAGCTTCGGCCTCGGCAGCGGTGATCACATAGCGGGCCTGATCCTCGCCGTAGAGGAAGGCATGCGCGGGCAACGCCCGATCCGTTTCCTGCACCACACAGCCCACGCCACCCGCCATCGCCATTTCGGCCAGTGCCACGGCAAGGCCGCCATCGGAGCAATCATGCACCGCCGTGACGCGGCCCGCGAGGATCAGCCCGCGCACGAAATCGCCGTTCGCCTTCTCCGCCGCAAGATCGACCGGCGGTGGTGCGCCCTCTTCGCGTCCCGCAAGCGTTTCGAGGTAGGCCGAAGCACCCAGCCACCCGTCGGTTTTGCCGAACAACAGCACATGCTCGCCCGCGCCTTTGAAGCCGATTGTCATGTGTTTGCTGACATCGGCCAGCAGTCCCACGCCGCCGATGGAGGGTGTCGGCAGGATCGCCTGCCCGTTGGTCTCGTTGTAGAGCGAGACATTGCCGGACACGACAGGGTAGTCCAGCGCCCGGCACGCCTCGCCGATGCCACGGATGGCCATCACGAGCTGCCCCATGATCTCCGGGCGCTCGGGATTGCCGAAATTGAGATTGTCCGTGATCGCGATGGGCAGGCCTCCGGTGGCGGTAATGTTGCGATATGTCTCCGCCACGGCCTGCTTGCCACCCTCGAACGGGTCCGCCTCGATGTAGCGTGGCGTGCAATCCACGGTGAGCGCCAGACCCTTGGGACCATCATGGATGCGCACGACAGCGGCATCGCCGCCAGGGCGCTGCAATGTATTGCCACCGATGATCGAATCATACTGCTCCCAGACCCAGCGCTTCGAGCAGAAATCCGGGCTGCCGATGAGCTTCAACAAAGCCCCGCGGTTGTCCATGACTGGCGCAATATCAGCAGCGTTCAGCACGGGCCGCTTCTTCGGCTCCACCCATGGCCGGTCATACTCGGGTGCCTTGTCGCCCAGATCCTTGATCGGCAGATCGGCCTTCACCTGTCCAGCATGCTTGATGACAAAGCGCAGCGTATCCGTCGTGTGGCCGACGACCGCGAAATCCAGCCCCCATTTGGTGAAGATGGCGCGGGCCTCGGCCTCTTTCTCCGGCTTCAGCACCATGAGCATGCGCTCCTGGCTTTCCGACAGCATCATTTCGTAGGCGCTCATGCCTTCTTCGCGGCAGGGCAGCATGTCGAGGTCCATCTCGACGCCGAGGTCCCCCTTGGCCCCCATCTCGACGGCGGAGCAGGTGAGGCCCGCAGCGCCCATGTCCTGGATGGCGACGACGCAGCCCTTCGCCATGATCTCGAGGCAGGCCTCCAGCAGCAGCTTCTCCGCGAAAGGATCAC
>JANMFA010000369.1:0-5415 GCA_031377545.1 Hyphomicrobiales bacterium
AGGCAAAAGCGGGGGCGGGATCAGACTTTGGTTGTTTGTGGGGCCTTTACCTTCCCCCTTGGGGGAAGGTGGCTGCCGGAGGCAGACGGATGAGGGTGAATCCCTGCATTCCGGATTTGCCCTCATCCGCCCCGCAAGTGCGGGGCAGCTTCTCCCGAGGGAGAAGGGGAAAATCACACCACCCCTGCTACCGCCGAAATCAACCGTTCAATATCCTGTGGCCGCGAAAGGCGGTGATCCCCGTCGCTGATCATCGTCACCACCACGGGATCCAGCGGCAGGTGCTCCACAAGTTTCAGCGCGTGGCTGAACGGCACATCAGGGTCGTTCATTCCCTGCAGGATATGCACCGGGCATCCAACCCGGAAGGTCTTGCCGAAGACGCAGTTCTTCCGGCCATCCTCGATCAGATCACGGGTGATCGGTGTGGGGTCGGGGGAATAGGCCGAGGGCAAGTTGAACACGCCATGTTCCATGATCTGCGCCTTCACGGCATCAGGAAACTGCGGCCACATCAGGGTTTCCGTGAAATCGCAGGCTGGCGCGATGAGCACGAGCCCCGCGATTTTCCCGGCGTGACCTGCCTCGATCCAGCGCTTGGCGAGCAAAACCGCGATCCAGCCGCCCATGGACGATCCGACAACGATCGCAGGCTTTTTCACCACATGGATGAGCACGGCAACGGCATCCTCCACCCAAAGCGAGAACGTGCCGTCACGGAAATCACCGCTGCTCTCGCCATGGCCCATGTAGTCCATGCGGACCATGGGGCGGCCCTGCGCCTTGCACCAGTCGTCGATGGCCACAGCCTTGGTCGAGGCCATGTCGGATTTGAAACCGCCCAGCCACACCACGGGCGTTCCGGTCCCTTCCGTCGGGCGATAGGCGATGCGGCGGGCTTGTCCACCGCTGCCCACATCAAGAAATTGCAGATTGTCCCGCATCGCACTAAAGCCTGTTTCCAAGATTCTAAGGTTCCTGGTGTCATTGCCATGATACCCCGCAGAGCACCAAGACCGGACACACCGTTTGTCAGCCTTTCCCGCCCATACCCGTCACGCCCTGCAGGGCCGCGCCGTCCTTCAGGTCATCCCCGAGCTTGACGCTGGTGGCGCCGAGCGCACGACGGTGGATATCGCCGAGGCGCTGGCGTCGGTCGGCGCCCGTGCGCTCGTGGCAACGGAGGGCGGTCGGCTGGTCGGCGAACTGCAGGCCAAGGGCGGCGAATGGCTGCCGTTTCCTGCGGCGTCCAAAAACCCGGCCAAAATGGCATGGAACGCCAATTCCCTTGCTGCATTGATCCGGCGGGAGAAGGTCGACATCGTCCACGCCCGCTCTCGCGCTCCGGCCTGGGTGGCGCTTGCCGCCACGAAGATGACGCGGCGGCCATTCCTCACGACCTATCATGGCAGCTATTCCGGCAAGTCAGCGCCCAAGGTGCTCTACAATTCCGTGATGGCGCGCGGCGATGTCGTCATTGCCAATTCGGAATACACGGCGGACCTCATTCGCCAGCAGCATCCGTTTGCTGCGGGCAAGATCCGCGTCATTCCGCGCGGCACTGATCTGGCCTCATTCCATCCCTCGTCGGTCGAGCCAGCGCGTGTTCTGGCACTGCGCGAGGAATGGGGAGTTGGCCCGCATGAGCGCATTATCCTGCATGCCGCGCGTCTCACCGGCTGGAAGGGGCAGCGCGTGCTCATCGACGCCGCCAAGATGATGGTGGATCAGGGCCTGAAGGATGTGGTCTTCATGCTGGCGGGTGATGCACAGGGCCGCGAAGACTATGTCAAGGAACTCGACGGCCTGATCGCACAACGCGGCGTGACAGGTGTGGTGCGGCGCGTCGGCCATGTCATGGACATGCCAGCCGCGATGATGGCGGCCGCTGCCGTGGCTGTTCCGTCCATCGAGCCCGAGGCCTTTGGCCGCGTGGCGGTGGAAGCCCAGGCGATCGGAACGCCCGTTGTTGTCTCCAACCTGGGTGCGGTTCCCGAAACCGTTCTGGCCCCACCTGATGTGCAACCGGAGCAGCGCACGGGATGGCGCGTGCCGCCGGGTGATGCCGTGGCGCTGGCCGATGCCCTGATGCAGGCTCTGGCGCTGCGTCCCAGTGCCCGTGATTCGCTCGCACAGCGCGGGCGAATTCATGCGGAAACGCACTTCTCGCTCGCCCAGATGGTCGAGAAGACGCTGGATGTTTACGCCGCGCTCATCGAACAACGCCATGGCCGTTGACGCCGTTCGTGATATGGGCGTTGACTTGGACGCGCAATTCCTTGACTTCGCGGGTCATACCGCCGATTTTCCAACGCACTGCGGCAGTCTTGCCGTGAACCACAGGAGCTGACTGCCATTCGCCGCCCCATGAGAAATCTCCCGCCGCCCGTGAAAGACGGGCCGCGCGTCAACAAGGACATTCGCGTTCGCGAGGTTCAGGTTATCGATGCCGAGGGCAACAACCTCGGAACCCTGCAGACATTGGATGCCATTCGCATCGCGGAAGAGGAAAGCCTCGATCTGGTCGAGGTCGCACCCAATTCAGTGCCCCCCGTGTGCAAGATCATGGATTACGGCCGCTATCGCTTCCAGGAGCAGAAGAAGGCCGCCGAGGCGCGCAAGAAGCAGAAGATCATCGAGATCAAGGAGATCAAGCTGCGTCCAGGCATCGATGACCACGATTTCGAGACCAAGATGAAGGCCGCCAAGGGCTTCTTCGAGGAAGGCAACAAGGTGAAGTTCACGCTGCGCTTCCGCGGCCGTGAAATGGCGCACCAGGACATCGGCATGCGCGTTCTGGACCGGGTGAAGGCGCTCACGGCGGAATACGCCAAGGTGGAGAACGAACCATCCTTCGAAGGACGTCAGGTCGTCATGGTGGTAGCACCGCGCTAGTTTCAGCATTTTTGTCGGAAGAAGAGCGGGGATGCCGGCCAATGCCTGCACCCCGTTGTCGTATTCCCGCCTTATTCTGGAGCCCTACCGGTTTTGGCGGTCGATTGTCTTCGCCGAATCTCCGGGAGAAACCATGCTCTTTCGTCTTGCCGCAGGCCTGTGCCTTGCTGTGTTCGCTGCCACCCCCGCGCTGGCCCAGTCTTGCCAGGACAATTTCGCCGTCGAGGGAACACCGCTGATCACGGCCATGAATTTCAGGACATCGCAGAATTTTCCAGGCGTGGATCACCGCAAGGCGCTCTCCAGTCTGCGTTCCGGAATGCTGGCAGAAGGCTTCAGCAACATCGCGGTTGACCGCGAGGGCGGCGCGCTGACCGCGCTTCAGGAGACATCCGGATCGGGCAGGCCGCAGACGCTGCGCATCACCGCCCGCAAGGTCGGGAATGCGACACGCGTCGATGCGGTCTTCATCATTCAGGCTGGTCAGGTTGCAGACGCGAATACCGTGCGCACCGCGATTTGCCGGGTGGTGGCCTCTGCCCGCCTTTAGCACCATCGCTTTGGCGCGGCGGCAACAGCCACTGCGCCAAGCCTCGGCTATACCCCCGCGAACATCCTGCGGCGGCGATCGTGGAACGTGTCTTTCCTGAAGTCCTTCAGCGTCCAGTCCTTGTCCTCGATCAGGAACTTGCCTTTGTCCGCGTTCTTCGCGCCGCCGTCGTTGGCGGCACCGCGATAGCTGAAGTGTCGGAACAGGCGGTCGAATTCCGTGAAATAGGAATGAGCGACGCGCTTGTCTCCCCGGATCAGCAGCATGTTCTCGTCATTGCCCAGCAGCGAATTCGGTGAGAAATTGGCTGATCCTGAAATCACCACGGGGTCGTCTCCCAGCGGATCGAGCAACAGAAACTTGAGGTGGACGTAGAAGACATTGCCCTGATCGCGGAAATGGAACTCCGGGAACCATGACGCCAGCTTCCACCCCGGCAACGGATCGCGGGTTGTGCGGTCCATGCCAAGACCCGCACCATTGGCAGCAAGGAAGCCTGCGTCGCTCTTGTGCAACTTGCCCGCGTCAAAATCCGGCTTCTCCAGCAGCACATACCGCATGCTGTCTGCCTTCTCCATCACTTGGGCATGCAACGCGTTGTTCTCGGGGTTCAGCCCGAAGGCGGCGGTAAAGAACACGGCGTTCTTGGCTTCCGCGACGCGGGCCGCATACCAGGCTAGCATCTTGGAATCTTTGCGCGGGCTGAACAGTACCGTCGTTCTGGATGGCAGCGAGGCCGCCGGATTTGGCGTTTCCTTCATGACCCATGGCTTGAGCTTGTCCGGAACCGGATCGCCTGCCAGCGCTGTCCAATAGGACAAGAACGCCTTGGCCACATCTGGATCGCGGACGAGATGTCCGCAATTCGCCTGGCCCAGGAAACCCGACATCGTGAAATTGCTCGATCCGGTCCAGACCTCCTCCGGAACATGCTTTCCGGCGCTATTCCTGCGCAGCTTCACGATAAACTTGTTGTGGGGGATGGCGGCGCGTTTCGTCCGTTTGACGAGGATTGACGCAGGGATGCCATGCTTGGCGATGGCTGTCTTGGCCGAAGAGGTGGCGCTCGTATCCTTGATCTTTCCCTTTTCCTTCACGGTTCCAGCTTCATAGACGATCATGACATCGACACCGCGGTCATGGGCCGCCTTCAGCGACAGAAGGATGGGCGCATAGCTCAGTTCATAGGCGGCGACCCGCAGCTTTTCGTCTGGTGTGGTGGAGTTGATGAAGGCAAGCGCCGCCTCAAGCAGGCCGCGTGACAGCCAGATCGTTGCGCTGTCCTTGGGATTGTCGAACCGCGTGAGGTCGATCGTGTCCTTGTCTGCAAGCTCCGGAAATTTCTGCGAAAAGGCCTGGCTGGCGATGGCACCGCGGTTGAAGAATACCGCATGTGCACCGGTATCATCGCTCGCTTCCGTGCGCACAGAAACTTCCACGGGTGGGGACAGTTGCGGCGCGGCTGGCGTGCCATACATGGCATGGACAAAATAGGTGTAGGAATAGCCCGGCTTGGCCCGATAGTCGCTCCACACGAAGCTCTGCACAGGGTGCAGGTTGGTGTCGTATTCCTTCTTCGGATCCGGCGATGGTACGACCGATTTGAACACCTTGCGGCCACTGAGCCATCGATCCGATCCTGGCTTTCCCGTCTCGGTATGGTCGATGCGCCGCACAGCAAAGCCTAGCAGTCCCTTGCGGGCCTTCAGGGATGCATCGATACCGAAAAAGACAACGTTGGTGCCCGCGATGGCATTGACCGATATTCCGGTGGGCGAAAACCCCGAGGAGGGAACACGAACCTGCATGGACGTCTCCGGATCAAAATGAGGTGTCGGGAGGTATTCACAGAGGGTCAAAATAGATGCTGGTACAGATGGACTGTCAATCCCGCCCCTCGCAGGTTGTGTCAAACCAGCGTCAAAAATATCTGATTGTTTTCCGGGAAGAGTGGCGCGTCGGCACCAATG
>JANMFA010000371.1:0-2719 GCA_031377545.1 Hyphomicrobiales bacterium
CCACACGCACAGCCCGAAGGCCGGGCAAGGCATGAACGTTTCCATGCAGGATGCTTTTAACCTAGGGTGGAAACTAACCGCTGTTTTGCGCGGGCAAAGTGGGCCGGAAATCCTGCACAGCTATTCGGCGGAGCGCCAGAGCATCGCGAAGGAGCTGATCGACTTCGACCGTGAATGGGCGAAGATGCTGAGCGCGTCGAAGAAGCCGGATGCTGCGGCGAAAGACAACGTTGTCGACCCCGCCGAAACACAGACATATTTCGTCCGTCATGGTCGCTATACCGCCGGAACAGCGACGCATTATCGCCCGTCACTGTTCACCGGGAATCCAGAGCACCAGAAGCTTGCAACAGGTTTCGTCATCGGCACCAGGTTCCACTCCGCGCCGGTCATCAGGCTCGGGGACGCGAAACCCGTACATCTCGGTCATACCGTCAAGGCTGACGGACGCTGGCGTCTTTTCGCCTTCGTGGGCACCGGTGATACGGGCGCGAAGGGCTCACCTCTCGCGAAGCTCTGTACCTGGCTGGAAAGCGCGAATGATTCGCCTGTTGTGCGCTTCATGCCGGAAGGCGCCGACATCGACGCCGTGATCGACGTTCGGGCCGTGTTCCAGCACGGCCATCGCACAATGGCGGTGCAAGCCCTGCCGCCGCTCCTGCTGCCCGCCAAGGGAAAGCTGGGCCTGCTGGACTATGAGAAAGCGTTCTGCCCGGACCCCGCGCGCGGCGACATCTTCGACCTGCGCGGCATCGACCGTGCACATGGTTGCCTGGTGATCGTGCGTCCGGACCAGTATGTCGCGCAAGTACTGCCGCTGGAGGCGCAGGCGGGGGTTGCAGAGTTTTTTGGGCGGTTCATGCGGGTGGCGTAGGGGCGCAGAGGGAGATTTTCAGCCGCGTTCTCACGCGACAATGGAAATAGATTTGAGGGAAGACATTTCCGTCATCGGCGAAATGATGTTTTCTATACCATCACCCTGGTTTTTTGGAGGTGGATCATGGCGCTGGAAGCAAGGTCAAGTGGCCCGGAAACCGCGTCGCGCCGCGACGCATTGCGGGTCTCGGGCGCGTCGCTCCTGGCGCTGTTCGCCATGGATGTGAACGCTCAATCGCCAGCGGAGCGCTTCATTGCAGCCGCCTTTCGCCTTCGCGACGATGCTGTCGCCGCCGGAGACCAGCCCTATGGAGCGGTCCTGGTGCTTGATGGCAGGATGGTCGGCCAGGGGCGTAGCCGCGTGGTCAGCGATCGCAACAGCGATCACCATGCCGAGCGCGTCGCTCTTTGGGATGCGCAGAGGTCGCTTGGACGGCAGGACATGGCGGGCGCGATCATCTACTCGAGCGCGATTCCCTGCCTTGCCTGCCAAAGGGAACTGGCGCGGGCCAATGTGGCACGCATGATCCACGGACGCAGCGCGAGCGATGCCGGCGCGCCACGCGGAGATGCATGATGGTGGCGCGTTCGGCTCAGTACCGATGGCTTCGTGCCCTTCTCGCGGGCGGGATTCTGGCGATGGGAATGCAAGTGAACGCAGCCGATGCACAGAATCGTGGCCAGCAGCTGCTCGCAGCCATGGAGGCAGACCGCACGAGCGAGGCGGAAGCGCTGGTCAGCGCAGGCGCTGAGGTCGATGCCCGCGATGCGCAGGGCCGCACGCCGCTCCTCATCGCGGTCGATCGCAACAACCTGCGCCTTGCGCTGCTTTTGATGCGCGCCGGTGCCAGCATCAACGCCCAGGCGGCCAACATGGATACGCCCTGGCTCCTGGCCGGCGCACGCGGGAGGGGCGACATGCTGCGCGCCATGATACCGCTTCGGCCGGATCTATCGATTCGCAACCGGTTCGGTGGAAACGCCCTGATCCCGGCATGCGAACGGGCGCATCTCGACGCGATCCGCATACTGCTGACGACGGGAATTGACGTGAATCACGTCAACAATCTCGGTTGGACCTGCCTCCTCGAAATCGTCATCCTGGGGCAGGGTGGTTCGGGGCATCAGGAGGCCGCGCGGCTCGTGCTCGGCGCGGGTGCAAACCCGAACATCGCGGACAGGGATGGTGTAACCCCACTCGCCCATGCCCGCGCGCGCGGGCAGACGGAAGTCGCGCTCATGATCGAACAGGCAGGCGGATTGCGGTGATGGCGCACACAGCTTTGTGCGCCAACCTTCCACATGGCAAACCAATACGCCGACCGCTTGCACTCGGTCACCGGCTCCAGCCCACCCTTCGAATGCGAGCAGCGTGTCGCCCCAAGCCTGTTCAGCCCCCAACCAACATCCAGAGCCTTGTCACTGAATGTGGCATGTCTCAACGATGGGTATAAGAACAGTTCAAGTGGCCTGTGGTCGTGCCAACTTGGTGCCGGACCAGACCTCCGGTGCAGCCCGCGCGTATTGCGGCGGTCGCTGGAGGCTGACGCCCAGCTTCTCGGCGGCATGCCAGACCCAGCGCGGGTTATCCAGAATTGCCCGCGCGAGAGCGACCATATCCGCCTCGCCGCTTTCCACCACTGCATTTGCCACGGTGGGATCGACGATCATGCCCACCGCGCGCGTCGGCAAATGCGCCATGCGTTTCACATGGGCCGCATGGGGCACCTGGAAGCCCGGTCCCGCACTGATCTTCTGGTGCGAGACAAGCCCACCCGTGGTCACACACACGAAGGCTGCGCCCTCGCGGCCCAGCTTGTCGGCGAGACGCGCCGCATCCGCC
>JANMFA010000412.1:0-2369 GCA_031377545.1 Hyphomicrobiales bacterium
CAACGCTCGAGGGGCTGACGCGTGGCGAGACGATCCACATCATTCGCGCCTTCAGCTACTTCTCGCGTCTTGCGAACATCGCCGAGGACCAGCATCACATCAGCCGGGCGAGATTACGGTCCGGCGATGGCGGCGCGCGTCCCGGGACGCTGAAGAGTGCGATGAATGCCGTGCTTGAAGCTGGCGTGCCTGCGGCCGATCTGAAGCGCTTCTTCGAGACAGCCGACATCGTGCCTGTGCTGACAGCCCATCCCACGGAAGTCGGACGCAAGAGCACGCTCGACCGCGAGCGCGAGATTGCGGACCTGTTGCTGGCGCGGGATCGCATCCGGATGACGCCGGAAGAGATTTTGGAAAGCGACGAGGCGCTGGCGCGCGCGGTCCTGACATTGTGGCAGACTGGGCTGTTGCGTCGATCACGGTTGCGTGTGATCGACGAGGTGGCCAATGGCCTGAGCTACTTTGACCTCACGTTCCTGTCGGCACTCCCCAGGCTTTATGCCGGGCTTGAAGATGGCCTTGTCGCGCTTGGCCTGCCGGATGTTCCATTGCCCGCATTCCTGCGGATAGGCAGCTGGATCGGCGGAGACCGTGACGGCAACCCATTTGTCACCGCGCCTGTTATGCGGCAGGCGCTTGCGATGCAAAGCGCCCATGCGTTGGGCTTTTACACGCGTGAGTTGGAGAAACTGAGTGATGAGTTGCCACTGGACACCAGGCTGGTTGCTGTTTCACCGGAACTTGCAGATCTCGCGTCCGCCGATACGGCATCGACGCTGCACCGCGATCATGAGCCGTATCGCCGGGCGATCACCGGGATGCTCCAGCGTCTTCGCGCAACGGCCGCGCGGCTGAAAGGCAGCACCCCGTCAGACGGGCCCTATGGCTCTTCCGCAGAATTGCTGATCGATCTCGCTGTTCTGGAAACGTCGCTCGCTGCCAATGGCGGTCGTAGCCTCGCACAGGGGCGGCTGCGACATCTGGCGCGGGCCGTCGATATTTTCGGGTTTCATTTGGCGAGCCTCGACATGCGGCAGAACTCTGATGTGCACGAGCGCGTCGTCGCCGAACTGCTGGAGGTTGCCTCGCCGGGTGTGATGTATCGCGGACTGACCGAGCCCGAGAGAGTGACGTTGCTCCTGAAGGAACTTGCGACACCGCGGCTGCTGGGGCTTCCGGCCTGGACCTACAGCGACGAGACGGCATCCGAACTCGCGATCCTGCATGAAGCTGCCGACCAGCATCAAAGGTTCGGCCCCAATGTCATGCCGAACTACGTGATCTCGAAGGCTGCCGCTGTTTCCGATGTGCTGGAAGTAGCGCTGCTGCTGAAGGAGGTTGGACTCTACCGGCCAAAGACCGGCGCGCTTGATCTCAACATCGTGCCATTGTTCGAAACCATCGCGGACCTGCAATCAGCAGATGATGTCATGGAACGCCTGTTCCGCCTGCCGCTGTATCGCCGGATGCTTGCGGGCAGGGCGCAGACGCAGGAGGTGATGCTGGGCTATTCCGACAGCAACAAGGATGGTGGCTTCCTGACTTCGGGCTGGGAACTCTACCGGGCCGAGATTGCTCTGGTGGAGGTGTTTGCCCGCCATGCGATCCGTCTCAAGCTGTTCCACGGCCGGGGAGGTTCGGTTGGGCGCGGTGGAGGTCCGAGCTACGATGCGATCCTGGCCCAGCCGGGAGGCGCGGTGCAAGGTGCCATCCGCGTGACAGAACAGGGCGAAGTGATCGCCGCGAAATATGGCAACCCGGAGTTGGGCCACCGCAATCTCGAAGTGCTTGCAGCCGCGACTCTGGAGGCCTCGCTGCTTTCGGGCAAGGATGCTGCACCGAAGGCTGAGTATCTTGTCACCATGCAGCGCTTGTCGGAGCATGCATTCAAGGCCTATCGCGGCTTGGTTTACGAGACAGAGGGCTTTGAAAGCTACTTCCGCGATTCAACCGTGATCGGCGAGATCGCCAACCTCAACATTGGCAGCCGACCGGCGTCGCGCACAACATCGCAGAAGATTGAGGATCTGCGGGCCATACCGTGGGTCTTCAGCTGGGCGCAGTGCCGGTTGATGCTGCCAGGCTGGTATGGCTTTGGCGCGGCGCTCGCGGCTTATCGCGCGGAGCATGGAGAGAATGGCATGGCGCTCCTGCAGGAAATGGCGCGGGACTGGCCGTTTTTCCGGACCCTGCTGTCGAACATGGACATGGTGCTGGCGAAAACGAACATCGCTATCGCGTCACGCTATGCTGCGCTCGTGCGCGACGAGGCTTTGCGCGAGGCAATCTTCGGGCGGATCAAGGCGGAACTGCAGGCTTCCATTGCCGGCGTGCTTGAGGTGACTGGCCAGACCGAATTGCTGGCCGGA
>JANMFA010000548.1:0-4618 GCA_031377545.1 Hyphomicrobiales bacterium
ACGGCGCGGCGCTGGTGGCGATGAGCGCGGTCATCGATCCCTTGATTCCACCATCGATCACCATGATCGTTTTCGGCGTCCTGTCCGGCGTTTCGATCGGTCAGATGTTCATTGCTGGAATCATTCCGGGTCTGATCCTTGGCTTTGCGCTGCTGGGATATGCCTGGTGGAAGGCCTGGAAGCACGATTTTCCTGTCATGCCCAAGGTCACCGGACCGGCACGCGTCAAGGCACTTCTTGGCGCCCTGCCCGCGTTGATGCTGCCCATCATCATTGTTGGCGGCGTCAAGAGTGGTGTCTTCACCATGACGGAATCGGCGGCGGTCGCGGTGGGCTATGCCTTCCTCGTCGGGCTCATCCAGAGGGAGCTGACGGTGAAGAAGGTCTGGCTCGCGCTGACCGCAACGGCGATCACCACATCCAGCCTGCTGTTCATTCTCGCAATGGCGAGCATCGTCGCCTTTGCCCTGACGGTCGAGGATGTCCCGACCACCTTTGCTAAGACCCTTCTGGGCATCTCCGACAATCCCATCATCGTGCTTCTGATGGTCAACCTGATGCTGCTGATCCTCGGCAAGTTTCTTGAACCCATTTCGGTGATGATTGTCACCATGCCGATCCTGCTCAAGGTCGCACAATCCATCGGCATGGACATGGTCCAGTTCGGCGTGATGGTGACGCTTAACGTGGTGATCGGCATGGTCACACCGCCCGTGGGCGTCTGCCTCTTCGTGGTCTGCGCCATTTCCGGCAAATCCATCCTTGAGGTCTCGCGCGAAGTTGTGCCGATGTTCTTCATCTGCCTGGCGCTGCTGGCGCTCGTCGCCTTCGTTCCCTGGGTGACCCTATGGCTGCCCCAGGCGCTGAACTGAAAGCAGGTAGAGACCCCATGACCAACCGTCCCGATCCCGCGCAGTTCCGCAAACGCTTCCTGGCAAGGGAGACCCTGCTGGGTTCCTTCGTGAAGTTACCGACCGGTCACAGCACCGAAGTTCTCGGTTCTGTAGGCTTTGATTTTGTCGTCATCGACGAGGAACATGGACCTTTCGACCGCGTTGCAACCGATATGGCGCTGATGGCCGCGCGGGCCGGGCGCACCGCCGGACTGGTGCGCGTTCCCGACACCGGAAGGTTGCTGGGCGCACTCGACGATGGTGCCATCGGCGTTCTTGTACCCCATGTCTCCAGCCCTGAGTTCGCCCGCGAGGTTGTCGCACTGTGCCGATACCGCGGCGGCAGGCGGGGGTTCTCCAACACCACCCGCGCCGGAGACTACGGCGGACGTGGCATGTGGGCCCATGTCGATGCGCAGGATGCCGAGGTTGCGGTCATCGCCATGATCGAGGATCCCGAGGCGCTCGATCATCTCGATGCCATCTTCGCCACGCCGGGCCTTGACGGCGCGTTCATAGGACGCGGTGATCTCACGGTGGCGCTTGGCGCAAAGGGGCTCGACGCCCCCGAAACGCAGAAAGCGGCTGAAGCAATTCTGGCTGCAGCCAGGCGTGCAGACAAACCGGTCTGCATGATGGTTGCCAGCGCTGCCGAGGCGACGGAATGGAGGGCGCTCGGCGCATCCGCTTTCATCGTTTCATCCGATCAGGGCTTCCTGCGTCAGGCCTCGGCCAAGATCGCAGGCGATTTCGCCGCACTGAAAACCTGAACGTCAGCAACTGAAAGAAGGAGCCATCATGACGCCAGCCACGTCCTATGATCCGGCCCGTGCAACCTACGACGCTGCGACGGAAAAACGCGTCGCCAACCTGCTCGTCGGTGCCATCGATCCGCATGTCCATACCGGGCCGTCCATCGCCAACCGCGCACTGGACCATCTCGACTATGCCCGAGACTGTTCTGCCGCAGGCTTTGCCGCCATTGTCACCAAGGATCATGACTACGCCGGTGTGATGACTGCCGCACAGATCCGCACGCATCACCCTGAACTGACGACAAAGGTCTATTCCTCCATCGTGCTCAACAATGTCGTTGGTGGGCTCAATCCCTATGCCGTCGAGCATACCGCCGCCATGGGAGGCAAGGTCGTCTGGCTGCCGACCCTGACGGCCGAGAACCACTTCCGCTGGGAAAAGACCTCGGGCTGGGTGCATCCAGCCTCGACCTCTAAAATCCGGCCGGCGACAGCCATTCCGGTGCTGAATGCGGACCGCTCCGTGCGCGACGACGTCAAGGAAATCATCGATATCGTGGCAAAGAGCGACATGGCACTCGCCTCTGGTCACATCCACGCCAGCGAGACCTGGATCGTCTTCGAGGAAGCCCGGCGCCGTGGTGTGAACCGCCTGATCTTCACGCACCCCGAGGATATCGTCGGCGCTACGCTCGACGACGTGAAGGGCATCGCGGCCTTGGGTGCCTATGTCGAGCATTCGATCTGCATGTTCCTGCAAGGCAGCAAGTTCAAATCCTGCGAGGAAAGCGATCTGAAGCGCCACATTGATGCGGCCAGTCCTGACAGGACAATCCTTTGCTCGGACCTCGGGCAGGTCGGCGTGTTCCACCCCATCGAAGGAATCCGGCGCGGCATCAAGCTTTGCATCGACTTCGGATATTCCGACGACGACATCCGCAAGATGGTGTCGCTTAACGCCGCAAAGGTGCTGGGCATCGAGGCGGATCTGCCAACGCGCACGGCATGACCGCTTGATGCATGTCCTGATCCTCTACGCCAACCCTGAGCCTACGTCCTTCTGCGGCGCGCTGAAGGCGGCGGCGGTGGACGTCATTGAGGCCGCAGGTCATTCCGTCACCGTGTCGGATCTCTATGGCGAGGGGTTCAACCCGGTCGCGGGACGCCACGACTTTTCGACCGTCGCGGACCCCGAGAGGTTTCATTACCAGACCGAACAGGCCCGCGCTGCGGAGGCGGATGCCTTTGCGGCGGATCTCAAGCGGGAGCAGCAGCGCTTCACGGCTTCAGATCTGATCATCACCATATTCCCCCTGTGGTGGAGCGGTCCGCCTGCTATCCTCAAGGGCTGGTTCGACCGGGTGCTGGCCTATGGTTTCGCCTATGTCGACGGCACGCGATTCACCACGGGCCTGTTTCCGCACAAGCGGGCCATGCTGTGCGTCACCACTGGTGGCACGCCCCAGCGGTTCTCGGCAGAGGACGTCTATGGACCAATCGGGGACATCCTGATGCCACTTCAGAAGCTGGCTTTTGGCTATCTCGGCATTTCCGCATGGCCACCTTTCATTGCCTATGCCGCACCACGTGTGCATGACGAGCAGCGCAAAGCCTATCTGGCTGAATGGCGCATCCGGGTTGGCGATGCTTTGGTCCCCGGCGGCTCGACGACTCCACGTGAACAGGCTAGCGTTGAAACGTGAGTTGTGTCTCTGGAGCAATCGCCACGGCGGACTCCCGATGAACGTTTATCCTCGACTGCGAAACAGGACGGCAGCCAAGACGTGACAATCCTAGACGCCTTGCCTGCCCCGATCCGCGGGCTGTGGAACCGGCCTTTTTTCCTCATTGTCTTCACGACCCTGTTCTGGGGCGGCAACGTCGTGGCCGGACGGCTGGCCGTCGGCGAGGTTTCACCGATGGCCGTGGTGTTCCTGCGCTGGCTGATCGCATTCGTTCTTCTTGCGGTCGTCGCCTGGCAACCCATTCGTTCGGAGTACCGCAAGGTGCTGCCGCACTGGCCGCTGGTCCTGCTGATGGGTATCCTTGGCTACACCGGGTTCAATGCACTGTTCTACAGTGCAGCCCACCACACCTCTGCCACCAATATCGCCATCATCCAGGGATCGACCCCGATCGTCATTCTGCTCCTGGGGTTTGCGATCTTCCGCAATCAGCTCACCGCGCTGCAGCTCGCCGGTGCCACCCTGACGATTGTCGGTGTGGTTCTTGCGGCATCGAAGGGCGACTGGTCTGTGATCGCGAATCTTGCCTTCAATCGCGGGGATCTCTGGCTGCTGATCGCCAGCATCATGTATGCGTTCTACACGTTGCTGCTGCGCAAGCGCCCCGATTGCTCACCGCTGACCTTCTTCGTGGCCATGGCAGCCGGCGCGACGGTGAGTGCCATCCCCCTGATCGTGTTCGAGGCCCAACAGGGGCTTCTGCTCTGGCCCGGGGCCAAAGGCTGGCTGATCATTGCCTATATCGCGGTCTTTCCATCGCTCCTGTGCCAGCTCGCCTACATTCGGGCCGTCGAACTCATCGGCCCGGGGCGCGCCAGCATCTTCTACAACCTCGTTCCGATTTTCGGTGTTTTCCTGTCAGCTTTGCTGTTGCAGGAATGGCCAACGGCTTCCGATCTCGCCGCGCTCGCGCTGGTGATTGGTGGCATTTCCATCGCCGAGTGGAAGAAGAGCCCCAAACCTGCCGCGTGACACCGGGGATCGGCTCTTGCTTGAATCGCCCACGCATCATGGAGTCGTGAGCCTGGGCCACAACGCATGGCAAGCTGAAGGAAACCAAAGCTCGGAATATCCATTTCGGGAAAATTTGGAGCGGGTGAAGGGAATCGAACCCTCGTATTCAGCTTGGAAGGCTGCTGCTCTACCATTGAGCTACACCCGCAGAGAAACCTTGCACGAGTCACGGCTTCATGACTGCTTCCCTAGCGCAATGTGCCGAGGGACG
>JANMFA010000014.1:0-1600 GCA_031377545.1 Hyphomicrobiales bacterium
GCGAGACGGTTGCCTGGACACGCGGCTTCATGGCTACGCCCGCGCACCCATGCAGCGCCAGTTGATGCAGAATTGCAAGGCCCGGTCAGCGCCGGATGATGGACCGGCGCTGGATGCGCTGGCCAACCGTCTTGTCGCGCAAATGGAGCCGCGCCGCCTGTACGTTCTGGGTTGCGGCGAGACCATGCGCCGGGTCAAGTGCAGGCTTGGCGGGGAGGGGACCTTGCTGGGAGTCGACGTGGCGCTGGACGGCAGGCTGGTCGCCATGGATGTGGATGAGACCCGACTGTTGCGTCTGACGGACAGCGTCGCGACATCGGTGATTGTGAGTGTTACCGGCGGTCAGGGCTTTATCTTCGGGCGCGGAAACCAGCAGATCAGCGCCAACCTTCTCAGGCGCATCGGTCGGGAAAACGTGACCATCATGACCGGCCAGCGGAAGCTGACTGACCTCGATCCGTCCTGCCTGCGCGTCGATACGGGAGACCCTGCGGTCGATGCGATGCTGGCGGGCTACATGCGTGTCTGGACGGCGCCTGGTCGCAGCATGATGATGAAAGTTGCCGCATGAGCCATGTCCTGTTTACCGTGAACGAGCAGAGGAGGATCGCCAGATGAGCGACGCCGAGACGACAGCGCATCCCTACATGGCGAACGCGATTCCTTCCATCAAGGCGGCGATGCTCAAGGAGATCGGAGCTCAATCCATAGAGGCGCTGTTTGAACAGATACCGGCTGATCACCGACTGAAGACACCGCTGACGATGTCTGCCGGTATCAAGAGCGAGACGGAACTCCGGCGGCACCTGCTGCATCTGCTGCGCAAGAACACCAGCTGTGAGACCAACCTCAATTTCCTTGGCGCGGGCGTCTGGCAACACCACATTCCGGCGGTTTGCGACGAGATCGGTACTCGCTCGGAGTTTCTGACCTCGGTCTGGGGGACCGCCATGTCGGATCACGGACGGAATCAGGCCTGGTTTGAATTCTGTTCGCAGCTTGGCGAACTTGTTGGCATGGAATTCGTGGGATTGCCGGTTTATTCCTGGGGGTGCGCGGCGGGCAACGCCATCCGCATGGCTTCTCGCATGAATGGTCGTACCCGCGTGCTGGTGCCCGACAGCATATGCCCAGAACGCCTCGCTGTGATTCGCCAGTACTGCGAGCCTACCGAGATGGAGGGCCACATCGCGGTGGTCACTGTGGGGCACGACCGGAAGACGGGTCTCCTCGACATCAAGGATCTCAAGGCAAAGCTCTCGAAGGCGACGGCTGCCGTCTATTTCGAGAACCCCGGATTCCTGGGCATTATCGAGACGCAAGGCACGGAGATTTCTCGTCTGGCCCGCGCCGCAGGTGCCGAGACGATTGTCGGCGTTGATCCGATTTCGCTCGGTGTCCTCAGCCCGCCGGCGGACTACGGCGCCGACATTGTTGTCGGGACGACCCAGACCCTCGGTGCCCATATGAGCGCGGGCGGTGGGGTCGGCGGGTTCATCGCGACACGCGACGAAGAAGCCTATGCACGAGAGTATCCGACGCTGAACATCTCCATCACCGAGACGTCCGAGCCCGGACAGGTGGGCTTCGGTCTTACGCT
>JANMFA010000047.1:0-11782 GCA_031377545.1 Hyphomicrobiales bacterium
GTGGGCGCTACAGGGATCGAACCTGTGACCCCTACCATGTCAAGGTAGTGCTCTACCGCTGAGCTAAGCGCCCGAACCTGTTAGGTCGTGGAGGGGTGCAGCCGCTATAGCCGCACAGGCCTTCCCATGCAACCGCTGAAATCGGTCACCTGGAAAACGGCTTCAGGCCGCCTGCTGGATCATCCGGTTGACCTCGTTGACGAGGTCCTTGAGGTGAAACGGCTTGGACAGGACCTTGGCGTCCTTGGGCGCCTTGGAATCGGGGTTCAGCGCCACGGCAGCGAACCCGGTGATGAACATCACCTTGATGTCCGGGTCGAGTTCCGTGGCGCGACGCGCCAGCTCAATACCGTCCATCTCCGGCATCACGATATCCGTCAGCAACAGCTCGAACGGCTCCTCGCGCAGGCGATTATAGGCCGACAGCCCATTGTCGAACGAGGTGACATCATAGCCAGCGTTCTGGAGCGCCTTCACGAGGAAACGCCGCATGTCGTTGTCGTCTTCAGCCAGCAGAATCCGGGGCATCACTTTTCGCTCGTTTTTTGAGTGCGTCTCGCTACGTTAAGGCATTGGGTGGTAAAGAACCAGTGAACCTGCCGCGCTTTTCGATCCTATGGTTAGGATGACCTCACGGCCTGAATGAGGAGGGAACACCCGCTGCTGGATGTCTGTTTCGATCCACCGTTCGAGATTCTCGCGCCGTTCGAGCCGTCGCTCCCGTTCATTTTCAACACGCCGCATTCGGGCCGTGTCTATCCCGATGCCTTCGTTGCGATGGCACGGCTGGACGGGCTGAGCCTGCGGCGCTCCGAAGACAGCTTCGTCGACCTGCTTTTCGCTGGCGCTCCGGAAATCGGGGCACCACTGCTCAAGGCGAATTTCCCGAGGGCCTATCTCGATGTGAACAGGGAGCCCTACGAGCTGGATCCGCGCATGTTCGACGGGCGTTTGCCCTCTTTCGCCAACACACGGTCGATGCGCGTGGCCGGGGGCCTTGGCAGCATTCCCCGCATTGTGGGCGATGGGCAGGAAATCTACCGTGATCGCCTGACCGTGGCGGATGCGATGCATCGCATCGACACCATCTATCGCCCCTATCACAGGGCATTGCGGGGGCTGATGCAGCAGACCCATCGCGCCTTCGGGGAAGCCATTCTCTTCGATTGTCATTCCATGCCCTCCGCCAGCCTGGGAACGGAGACGGTCATGCGGGCGGACATCGTGCTGGGGGATCGCTACGGCACGAGTTGCGCCCCCATGCTGACCGATTCTGTCCAGATCGCATTTGAGGAACTGGGCTACCGCGTGGCGCGCAACCGTCCCTATGCCGGTGGTTTCATCACCGAGCACTACGGCCAGCCCGCATCCTCGATCCATGTGCTGCAGATCGAGATCAACCGCGCGCTCTATATGGACGAGGTCTCGCTGGAGCCGAACCCGCGGTTTGCGACCATGGCCCATGAGATGATGGTGATGGCGGAACGGACGCGCCGTCTTCTGGCTGAAACAGCCAATCCCTGGCGACAGGCCGCTGAGTAGTACCCAAAAAAAGGGGCCGCACAGAATGCGGCCCAAGTTTAGGGAGGAAACGCCCAAGAAGGGCAACGAGCCGACAACGACGTTGTCATTTCGCAATTGCGAAGATTGCGCTGCAGCGCACCATTTGCAAGGGGATTGTTCGGGTCTGAACCATTGAATGTTGGTATTGGACGCATCAGGCAAGAAAATGGATCCATAAGCGTCTGATAAATATAGGATATTTCTCTCAGCGGACCTGCCATGCAAAATACTCATGACCGCGACTTTTCTATGCAGTAGGTAACCCGAAGCGTCTGATCCCTGTGCAACCCGTCCAATCTTCAGCCAGATCCGCTGTTCTGGCCCATTCCCGGAAGCATTTCCATGCCCGCAATCGCCCTTGACCAGTTGTTCGCCGAACTTGCGGAAGCGTCCGGTTCGGTCATCTTGCCGTTTTTCCGGATGCAGAATGCTGTCAGCAACAAGCTGGCCGATGGCGGCTTCGATCCGGTGACGGAGGCGGACCGGGCTGCAGAGCAGGCGATCCGCCAGCGCATCCGCCAGGAGTTCCCCGCGCATGCCATCCGCGGCGAGGAGTTCGGCGTCGAGAACGAGGGTGCGGAGTATGAATGGATCATCGACCCGATTGACGGCACCCGTGGTTTCATCTGCGGTCTGCCGACATGGGGGACTCTGGTGGGCCTGCTGCGCAACGGCCATCCGGTCTATGGCATGATGAACCAGCCCTATGTGGGTGAGCGGTTCATGGGCGATGGCAAGTCAGCCCGGCTGATCTCAGCAAAGGGCGAGCGCCGCCTGTCAGCCCGCCGGTGTGCGGCGCTTTCGGATGCCTTCATTTCCACCACCAGCCCACGGATCCTGCTGGGCGACCAGGGGGCGGCGTATGATCGGCTGGAAGCGCAATGCAAGCTGCCGCGTTATGGTGCTGATTGCTATGCCTACGCCCTGCTGGCGGCTGGCCAGATCGACCTCGTCTGCGAGGCCGGTCTCCAATCCTATGATATCGCTCCGCTGATACCGATCATCGAGGGCGCTGGCGGTGTCGTGACGACATGGAGCGGCGAAAGTGCTGCCGGAGGAGGCAACATCCTCGCCTCGGGAGACCCGGGGCTGCATGAAAAGGCGCTGAAGGTGCTTTCAGGCCGCTGAGGTCTCCAGGTCAGGCTCGTCCGCCGCCTCCGCCGCAAACAGATCCGCTTCCTGGCTGGCACCGGGAATGAAGGCATCAAAAGCCGCATAGAACTGTTGCCGCAAGCTGTTGCGCTCGGTCAGCAGTTCATGCCGGGCGCCCGGCACGAGGATCATCGTGCAGGCCCGCAGGCGCGTCGCAAGGGCTTCAGCCGCCGGCGTCGAGCAGAGCGGATCAGCGCCAGGCAGGATCATCAGGCTCGGAACAGAAATCCGGTGGCCAAAATCCCGGTCCTCGAACCGTTTGAACATGTCGAACATGGCCAGCGTCCAGCGGATTGTCGGATCGCCGAGACCCAGCTGCGGAAATGCCCCCACGATATCGGCCATGCGCTGGTAGCGGATGGGATCGGAGGTCAGCTTGTTGTTGGCAAAAGGCCGCGTGACCAGTGACGTTGCACCACCCCCCGGCACATAGCTCGTGCCAAGCGCAAAGAAATCGAACGCTTCGGCCGCAGCCTTGGCCAGTCGGGGAAAAGCCACATCCACCAGGCCGATCAACGGTGCCAGCATGACGGCGCGGTCGAACGGAGATCCGCCCTTGTCCAGCGTCAGCAGCAAGGCGGCCGCGCCCATGGAATGGCTCAGGGCAAAATAGGGCCGTGGCATCTCGGGCAACATCACGTCCCGGATCACGGTGTTGATGTCGATCCCGTATTCGTCGAAATCATCGACATGGCCCTTGCGGGGGTCTGCAAGCAGCCGCTGCGATCCGCCTTGCCCGCGCACATCAAAGGCCAGAACCGCAAATCCCCGACGCCGCAACTCGACGATGACCTCGAAGTACTTCTCGATGCATTCCGACCTGCCCTGGATCAGGCAAACCGTCCCCCGGTTTCGCCGCGCCGTCGCCCGCCAGCGCGCATACCGAAGCGTGACGCCGTCCGGCGTGACAACGGCCCCGACATACGGATTGCTCGGGACCGGATTGGAGGGAAGCGGATAAAGTTCCATGGTTCAATTATGCCATGCCGCATATCCCGACGCAAAGGGCGGTCTCGCGCATTGGGCATCGACAGGCTATCGCAGCCCGTCCTCGCCCTTGATCTCATGCTTCTGCAGACCGCCGATCCGGGGCAGGGGCCGTCCCGAATCCGTGATCGCGATGGCCACCACGATCTCGCCACGCCGCGGCGCGTCACTGACACGGACTTCGACGGCGTCGAAATGCGAGCGCACGAAGGCTGCATCCTTGTGGCCCAGCGGCACATCAATGGCCGTGCCCAGACCACCCATTTTTTTTGCAGAAGGAATCAGGGCCGGTCCCTTGCCCAGCGCCGCGCGCACCGGCGTTCCCATCTTCGGATGCAGGATTGCCGCCGCATGCTCCAGCTCGCCACCATCGCCCACAATTGCGGCCTTGCCGAAGCTTTCGGCCCGCTCGGGCCCGATATCAAGGGCGGCAAGGCAGCGCCGTGTCAGCAGATCCCCCAGTTCGACACCGATCTCTGTCAGGACCGAAAGGTCTTTTTCATAGCATCCGGCAAACGGGTTCTCGATGACCGCGCAGGCCACGGCACGGCGTGTGGGGGGCGAGACGGTCTCGCCCATTTCCACCATGGTTTCATCCAACTGGACCGTGATCTTACGGATCCTGGCACTCATCTCTGCCCGTCCCCGACACTGATCTCGGAGGGCTTGAGGCCACCGACACGCTCGTGGATGCGGGCGCCTGTCGTCATCACCAGGACGAACACCAGTTCGTCGGCGCGGGGATGGCCGGGTACGCCGACCTCCATCGCATCGAAGTGCGAGCGTACATAGGACGCGTTGATATGGGTGATTGGCACATCAAGACGCGCGCCCGGCCCGCCGACCTTCTTCGTTGAGGGCACGATGGCCTTGGCATCGCCCAGCAAACCGCGCATCGCATACCCCCCTGGAACGTGCCACAGCGCGCCGTGCTCCAGCTCGCCTCCCTCGCCGACAATGGTACCCTTGCCATAGCCCGCGATGGTCCGGGGATCGCCACCCAGCGCATCGATGCAGCGCTTCGCCATCTCAAGGCCTGGCGCCTTGAGGGCCTCCATCATGGGCAGGATGTCGGGTTCATAGCGACCCGCATAGGGGTTGGTAAGCACGGCCAGCACGGCGGCACGTTTCAGCACATGGCCGGGTGCAGGTCCCGTTTCGCGCAGGATCTCCTCGGTCATCGTGGCAATGCGGCGGATTTCGATGAGGCTCATGGTTTCGCTTTCAGTGTCCGACAACAATCGGTGCGGTGTGGGCCGGTGGTGTGGAGCGTGAGCGCCCGGTGCGCACGATGCCGTCGATCACCACCATGCCGATTCCCGGGATGTCGCCAAGGCTCATGGCGTCGAGCAGATTCTTGCCGGACGAATGCTGCGGCTTGTCCATGAAGACGAAATCGGCGGGCTGTCCGATGGCGATCAGTCCGCCGTCGAGATGGCGCTTCTTCGCGATATTGCCGGAGGCCAGGCAGATCGCCTGTTCCGCCGGCAGTCCGCCCAGCGATGCCATCAGCGTGACCATGCGGATCATGCCGTTGGGTTGCACGCCGGACCCGGCTGGCGCATCCGTGCCGATCAGGAAATCCTTGAGGCGCCCGTTGGTCCGGGCGGCTTCCAGCGCTACGAGTGCCGATTTTTCATTACCGTTATGGACAATCTCAAGCGAGCCTCTGGCCTTCTCGCACAGGGCCCGCACGCAGGCATGGGAGATGGACGTCGGCCCGCCGTTGATGTGGCTCACCACGTCTGGCTGCGCCTCCAGCACATCGTCGCGGCTGACGAAATGCGAGCCCGCAATGGATGGCCCGCCGGTGTGCATGATCGATTCAAGCCCGATCTCTCGGCACCAGTCCACGACTTTGCGGGCGTCGGCACCCCTGGCGACCGTGCCGAGGCCGATCTCGCCGATATGGCGGATGCCAGACGCCTTGAGCTGTTCATAAACATCACGCGCAAAGCCCAGTTCCGGCACTGGGGCGCCGGCAATCACTTTTGCACCAGCCGGACGGAAATTCTGGAAGCAGCGCTGTGCCACGATGGCGAGCGCCTTGACGCCTTCCGCGTCTTTCGGGCGACCCGGCAGATGCACCTCGCCCGCCGACACGAGCTGGGTAACCCCGCCGTTCACACCCATCTCGATCCAGCCGATCTGGTTCTGGCGTGGTGTCCAGTCACCGAAAACGGGATGGCAATGGCTGTCGATCAGGCCGGGCGAGACGGGTGAACCCTTGGCGTCGATGGTGACAACAGCATTGGAGAGGTCCAGCTCACGCGCCTTGCCAATTTTCGTGATGCGGCCATCCATCGCAATGATGGTATCGGCATCCAGAAGCGGACGGTCGAGATCGCCAGAGAGCACCAGACCGAGATTGGTAACAACAAGCTTGCCCTTCAGTGGTGCATTCGAGACTTCAACGGCCATGGCATTTTCCCTGATCGGCCAGTCTATTCACGACCTCGCCGCAATGGCAACCGCGGCTGCCCCCATGATGCCCGCCGTCCCGCGATTGATGCGCCGGAGTGCCGTCTCCGAGGTGAAGACGCGCCGCGCCCGGTCTGCGAGATATAGAGTTGCGGTCAGGACAGGAGTGAAGACCAGCACGATCACCGCTGCCATCTCCAGGAAGACAAGCGGCGTGATGGATTGCAGATCCACGACAAGCGGCATCAGCGACAGAAAGAAAACAATCACCTTGGGATTTCCAAGCGTCAGCGTCAGGGAGCCCAGGAAGCTCGGCCATGAGCGGACAGTCTCGTTTGCGGCGGCCACGTCGCCTGCTGCTACAGGCGCATTCCAGATCTTCCAGGCGAGAAACAGAAGGTAGGCGCAGCCCGCATATTTGATCGCGAGAAACAGCGTTTCGAAGGTCTGGGCGATGACAGCAAGGCCTGTTGCCGCGATCGTGAACCAGATCAGATCACCCAGGACAAAACCCGCGACAAAGGCTGGTGCCGCCTCCATGCCCTGTCCTAGGCCACGTGCAACGACCGCTGCGACACCGGGGCCTGGCGAGGCGACGGCGACGAAGTACACGGATGCAAAAAGCAGGAGGGATGTTAGCGTCACGGGCCGCAGCATGAAACGGCCATGTCTGCTTTGCAATCACAAGACTCGTGATCCAGTCATAAAACAGTTTGATTGAACCGCGCAGTCTCTCCACCTTGCGCCCGTTCATTCCCTGCCTATGTTAGAGGGAAATCACATTTAACATCTGTATTCTGGGAATTCGCATGGCGCGAGACACGGTCGACGAGCAACCGATTGAGGGCAAGGCCGACCTGATCGCCTGGATCGCCAGGGGCGAGAAACCTGCGAGTGCGTTTCGCATTGGCACCGAGCACGAAAAGGTGCCATTTTATCCCGAGGGTCTGAAACCGGTTCCCTACGAGGGGCAAAAGGGCATCCGCCGCCTGCTCGAGGGAATGGAAGGCCTGCTCGGCTGGGAGCCGATCATGGAGGGAGATCACCCCATCGGCCTGGCTGATGTGACGGGTGGCGGCGCGATTTCGCTGGAGCCAGGCGGTCAGTTCGAGCTTTCCGGCGCTCCCGTGGAAACCCTGCACGACACGCATCGCGAGACGATTTGCCACCTGATGCAGGTCAATCAGGTGGCGAAGCCGCTTGGCATGCGGTTTCTGACCTTGGGCATGTCGCCGCTCTGGACGAGTGGCGAGACGCCCGTGATGCCGAAGTCGCGCTACGTGATCATGGCGAACTACATGCCGAAGGTCGGCTCGAAAGGCCTCGACATGATGTTCCGCACCACCACGGTGCAGGTGAACCTCGACTTTGCGTCCGAAGCCGACATGGTGAAGAAGCTGAGGGTCAGCGTGGCGCTGCAGCCGCTGGCGACAGCGCTGTTTGCCAATTCGCCATTCACTGATGGCAAGCCAAACGGCTTCCTCAGCTACCGCTCGGAAATCTGGCGCGACACCGACAACAACCGCGCGGGCATGATGCCCTTTGCGTTTGAACCTGGCATGGGCTTCGAGCGCTACGTCGATTATGCGCTTGATGTGCCGATGTATTTCATCAAGCGTGGTGACCATTATCACGATGTTACGGGGTCTTCGTTCCGTGATCTGCTGGCTGGAAAGCACCCGGCGATGCCCGGCCAGAAGGCCATCATATCAGACTGGGCCAACCATCTCTCGACGATTTTCCCCGAGGTGCGCCTGAAGCGCTATCTGGAGATGCGCGGGGCCGATGCCGGTCCGTCGCCATATCTGACCGCGCTGTCCGCCTTCTGGGTGGGGTTGCTCTACAACCAGAATGCGCTGGATGCGGCCTGGGATCTCGTCCGGGACTGGACCGCTGCCGAACGCCAGCAACTGCGCGATGACGTGCCCTCGAAGGCTATGAAAGCGACCATCCGGGGCCGGTCGTTGCAGGAGATTGCGCAGGATGTGCTGGCGCTCTCCCGTGCCGGGCTTGTGGCGCGGGGCAGACTGGATGCCGATGGGCGGGACGAGGCTCGCTATCTCGATGTGCTCGACGGGATTGCGCGCACAGGCCGCACGCAGGCCGAAGATCTGCTTGATCGCTATCATGGCGTCTGGGGCAGATCGGTTGCGCCCGCTTTCACGGAATGCGTGTTTTAGATCAGAACGCAGTCCTTTCTGCCGCATTGCATCACAAAACGCGTTCGGCTACGACGCTGCCCAGACGGTTTTGATCAAGGGGAAGAATCATGGCGCACGGCCAGGGCAGTGAAGGCGGGCATCCCGACATGGACTATGCTGAACACGAGAAGACCTATGACGGCTTCGTGCGCTTCAGCGTGATCGGCAGCATCTGGTGTCTGACGATTCTCGTCGGCCTCGCCATCGGCGGCCCGGCCAAAAGCTGGGGCATGGGCGGCCTGCTGATTTTCCTGTCGACCGTCGCAACGGCACTGGGAATTTTCATCAAGGACATCAATGCGAAGGCCGTGACAGCGGTTTTCGTGCTGTCGCTGCTGGTCTGGGCGGCGAAGGCGCTGCACTGAGAGCGGCATGATGTTTGCTGGATAATCAGAACCGGCTCGGGAAAATCCCGGGCCGGTTTTTTTGCTGCATAGATTTTATGCGCAAGATGGTGTTGATTGCCTGAAACACGTGCAGGCAACACAGTGACGAGGGGTTTGCGGGCGAGCCATGCGGATAGCGATTGTCGATGAAACCGGTCACGGCGAGCCCCGTGTGGCGGCAAGCCCGGAGACCGTGAAGAAGTTTCTGGCGCTTGGAGCCAGCATGACCGTGCAAAAAGGAGCTGGCCTTGCTGCCGGCGTTACCGATGCGGACTACGAGGCCGCCGGTGCCACAATTGCAAAGACGGCCAAGGATGCCCTGAAAGACGCCGAGATCCTGCTCAAGGTCAGGCGGCCGGTCGATGCTGAAATCAAGGCGTTGAAGAAGGGCACTATGGCGATCTCAATCATGGACCCCTATGGCAATGAGGACGCGCTGAAGGCCCTCGCCGAAGCAGGAATCATTGCTCTCGCGATGGAATTCATGCCGCGTATCACGCGTGCGCAATCAATGGACGTGCTGTCGTCGCAGGCCAACCTTTCGGGTTATCGCGCCGTGGTTGATGGTGCTGCGATCTACGGTCGCGCCATGCCGATGATGATGACGGCAGCAGGAACTGTTCCGGCCGCCAAGGTCTTCATCATGGGTGTCGGTGTGGCCGGCCTGCAGGCCATCGCCACCGCGCGGCGCCTGGGTGCTGTGGTGACCGCAACCGATGTGCGCCCTGCCACCAAGGAGCAGGTCGAGTCGCTGGGAGCCAAGTTCCTGGCGGTTGAGGATGACGAGTTCAAGCAGGCCCAGACAGCCGGCGGCTACGCCAAGGAAATGTCGAAGGAATATCAGGCGAAGCAGGCGGAACTGACGGCCAGCCATATTGCCAAGCAGGACATTGTCATCACCACGGCGCTGATCCCGGGCCGTCCGGCTCCCCGGCTGGTGTCGAAAGCCATGGTTGCCTCGATGAAGCAGGGCTCCGTGCTGGTCGATCTTGCGGTCGAACGCGGTGGCAATGTGGAAGGTGCCAAGCTGGGGGAGATCGTCGAAACGGCAAATGGCGTGAAGATCGCGGGTTTCGCCAACATGCCGGGCCGCATGGCCGCAACGGCTTCAGCGCTTTACGCCAAAAACCTCTATGCCTTCGTCGAGACGATGATCGACAAGGCGGAGAAGAAGCTCGCGGTCAACTGGGAGGATGAGCTGGTGAAAGCCACGCTGCTCACCCGTGACGGTGCCATCGTCCATCCGAATTTCCAGAAGAAGAGCTGAGCCATGTCCACACCAGCTGAACTCCTGAAACAGGCCGAAGAGGCCCGCGCGGCTGCTGCCGCCGCGCTGTCCAAGGCCGATGCCGCGATTGCCGCGATCCAGAAGGGCGCGGCAGCCGGAGGTGGAGCACTTGCGGCCGCCACGGGTGCTGTCGATCCCATCATCTTCCAGTTTGCCATCTTCGTCATGGCGATCTTCGTGGGCTATTATGTGGTCTGGTCGGTAACACCCGCGCTGCATACGCCGCTGATGTCGGTCACCAACGCGATCTCCTCGGTGATCGTGGTGGGCGCGGTGCTCGCCGTCGGCGTCAATCTCGCCAGTGAAGGATCCGGCATGGCCCGGGGCTTCGGCTTCATCGGTCTGGTGCTCGCCTCCGTGAACATCTTTGGCGGCTTCCTCGTCACCCAGCGCATGCTGGCGATGTACAAGAAGAAGGGCTGAGTTCAGGCCATGCAAAACTTTGCCAATCTTCTCTATCTCGCTTCAGGCGTGCTGTTCATTCTGGCCTTGCGTGGGCTGTCACATCCCACGACGTCGCGGCAGGGCAACCTCTTAGGCATGGTCGGCATGGGCATCGCCATCGTCACCACCATCCTGATCTCGCCACCCTCCGGCTTTTCCGGCTGGGCATTGCTGATCGTCGGCCTCGCGCTTGGCGGCGGCTTTGGCGCCTATATGGCCAACAAGGTGCAGATGACGCAGATGCCCGAGCTGGTGGCATTCTTTCACGCACTCGTCGGCCTTTCGGCGGTCTTCGTGGCGGCGGCGGCGCTCTATGCCCCGCAAGCCTTCGGCATCGGCCAGATCGGGTCGATCAAGGCGGCGAGCCTGATTGAAATGGGCCTCGGCGTCGCCATCGGCGCGATCACCTTCACGGGTTCGGTCATCGCCTTCCTCAAGCTGAACGGACGGATGAGCGGCAAGCCCATCCTGCTGCCGCAGCGGCACATGATCAATATCGGGCTGGGCGTGGCGCTCGTTGTGCTGCTCCTGCTGTTCATGACGACGGAAAGCCGCGTGGTGTTCTGGCTGATCGTGCTTGTTTCCTTCGTGCTGGGCGTGACGCTGATCATCCCCATCGGCGGCGCGGATATGCCGGTCGTGGTGTCGATGCTCAACAGCTATTCCGGCTGGGCGGCGGCGGGCATTGGCTTTACCCTCGGCAATCTCGCCCTGATCATCACCGGCGCGCTCGTCGGCTCGTCCGGCGCGATCCTGTCCTATATCATGTGCAAGGCGATGAACCGGAGCTTCATCTCCGTCATCCTCGGCGGCTTCGGTGGCGATGACGCAGTTGCTGGCGGCAAGGCAGAAGCAAGGCCCTACAAGGCGGGTTCAGCGGAAGATGCGGCCTATATCATGAAGAACGCCCAGAAGGTCATCATCGTGCCGGGCTACGGCATGGCGGTGGCGCAGGCGCAGCATGCCCTGCGCGAGATGGGCGATCTCCTGAAAAAGGAAGGCGTCGAGGTGAAATACGCGATTCACCCTGTCGCCGGCCGCATGCCGGGCCACATGAACGTGCTGCTGGCGGAAGCCAACGTGCCTTACGACGAGGTCTTCGAGCTTGAGGACATCAACTCCGAGTTCGGTCAGGCCGATGTGGCCTTCGTGATCGGGGCCAACGACGTGACGAACCCCGCCGCCAAGACGGACAAGACCTCGCCCATCTACGGGATGCCCGTGTTCGATGTGGAAAAGGCCAAGACGATCATGTTCATCAAGCGATCAATGGGCGGTGTGGGCTATGCCGGGGTCGATAATGATGTGTTCTACATGGATCAGACGATGATGCTCCTCGC
>JANMFA010000058.1:0-3603 GCA_031377545.1 Hyphomicrobiales bacterium
GGCCGATGGAAGACGGCATCCATTCCGTTCAGACTGATACGGACTCTCGATCCGCGTCCTTCCGATATCGTCGCCGCAAGACCCCTGAGCAGCGCTTCGATCTCCGTCCAGCGAACATCAGACCGTACCGGGTTGTCGAATATCTGCTCAAGTGTCCGGCGATGTTTACTGTTCACGGTAAACTGGTATCATGAATTGGTATTAAAAATCAACTTCTCTCTTTCAAACCGCCACCGGCTGAACCTCATTCACTACCCGCTCGCCAATGGCCTCCTCCGCCACGGACAGCTCATATGCCGTCTGCAGGTTCAGCCAGAACCGCGCTGAATTGCCGAAGAAGCGCGCCAGCCGCAGCGCCGTCTCCGGGGAGATGCCCCGCTTGCCGTTGAGAATATCGGTGATCCGCCCCGACGGCAGTCGGAGCGACAGCGCCAGCCGGTTCGCCGAGAGTTCGCGGGCGACCAGTTCCCGCTTCAGGATATGTCCGGGGTGAACAGACATCATGTGGCTCTCCTCAGTGATGGTCCACGAAATCAACATCGAAGACGTCGCCAGCGCGGAAAGTCAATATGTCAGGAGCCGGCGCGAGGCGGGCCGTCGCCCCGCGCCGCGTCGAACGCCTTCAGGAACCGCTTCGGTGCCTGAGAACGCCAGACGCGTACCAGGTTCGCCGTGGCCCATTCCGGGTCAAACCTCTCCGGCCGCATTAGAACCAGGGGATGATTGCGGTAATGCGGCGTGAAGAAAAACGTCCCGGGATCGGCTTCGGTCAGGATCTCGCGTTCCTCGAAGGGAACCTTGAACACAGGCGCATCCTCACTCGGACTCCACCAGACCCAAAGCTTGCCGTGAGCCTTCAGACAGGGTTCACCCCAGGATGTGGTTTCCACGACGCCGGGAAGGCAGAGACCGAGCGCCAGCGCCTTCACGCGCTCCCAATCGGTCCGGTGTGGCGTCTTCACCTCTCCAGCACCATCTCGAACCCGCCATAGATGATCCGCTTGCCGTCGAAGGGCATCGGATTGGCGCCCGGCTGCATGCGCGGGTCCTCCATCATCTGCGCCCAGCCCGCGTCGCGCTCGGCCTTCGAGGGCCAGACAACCCAGGAGAAGACGACCGTTTCGTCGGCTTCCTTCTTCACGGCCATGGGGAAGGACGTCAGCTTCCCGTCCGGAACGTCGTCGCCCCAGCACTCGACGACCTTCAGTGCGCCATGCTTCTTGAACAGCGCCGCCATATCGGTCGCATGCTTGATGAAGGCCGCCTTGTTGGCATTCGGAACGGCGGCCACGAATCCATCGACGTAGGTCATTGCTCTCTCCTCGGGTTGTGAGTTCACGGTCTAGTTTCCTGCCGCGCGTTCGATCGCAGCGATGTTGATGCGCGTCATGCCCATCATGGCGTCGAAGGCGCGTTTGGCGCGGGCGGTGTTGGGGTCGGCGATCAACCGCAGCAGCTGTACCGGCACGATCTGCCAGGAGAGGCCATAGCGATCCTTGACCCAGCCGCATTGCTCGGCCTCCGGGACGGAAGAAAGCGCGTTGCTCAGCCGTTCGACTTCTCCTTGAGTCGCAACCGGAATCATCAGGGACACCGCCTCGTTGAAGTTGAAGTGCGGTCCGCCGTTCAGGCCGAGGAATGGTCGGCCCATCAGGGTGAACTCGACCGTGAGCACGTTTCCCGCTTCGCCCGAGGGATAATCGCCGGGCGCGTTATGGACGGTGTCGACGCGGCTGTCGGGCAGCAGCGAGGCGTAGAAGCTGGCGGCCTCTTCGGCATTGCCGTCGAACCATAGGCAGGGTGTGATGGTGTTCATGGGACAATCTCCATCTCTGTCAGGATTCAAGCCGCACTGGCTTTGCCGGTGGCGACCTGCTGCGCCAGCTCGGCAAGCTGTGCGGCGGCGGCGCTCCAGCCCTCCTGGAAGCCCATCTTCTCGTGTTGCACTTTCGCTTCGTTGGTCCAGTGCCGCGCGCCCCAGTGCATGGCCGTGGCACCGTCCGATGCATCCGAGAGGTCCACGAAGCCCGTCATGAAGGGCTGCCCTTCCTTCGGTATGAAGCTTTCGGAGAAAGCGTCGGTGAAGATGAGCCGCTCCATTGGGACTATCTCGAGGAAGACGCCCTTGTTGTCATGGCGTTCGCCGTCCGGACCCTCGAAGATCGTATTCATCCGGCCACCGGGGCGGAGGTCGAGGGACGCTTCGGTCACCCGCCAAGGCTTCGGGCAGTACCATTGCTTGAGGAGTGCCGGCTCCGTCCAGCAGCGCCAGACGGCTGCGCGAGGCGCGGGGATGGTGCGGGTGATGGAAAGATCGTGGCTCATGTGGCTTTTCCCTTCTTGGGATGGTTGGCGAACAACAGCCGCACATAACGGCTGAGATGATCGACGCTCTCCTCGGCGACGCCGGGGCCGCCCTTCGCCTTGGCGAGGATGAAGGCGCCCTGCAGCACCGCCTGCATGTGGAGAGCGAGCGATCCCGCGCTCCAGCCCGTATGGATGCCTGAGGGATCGAGTCCGCGCTGTTCCATGGCCTGCGCAACATAGGGCTCGATCGTGGCGGCGTGGCCGCTCATCGAGGCGTCGCAGGCTGTAGCGATGGCGCGGGAACTCTGGTGCATTTCCTGCGCCATGGTGCCGACAAGGCAGGTGAACTCCGGCAGTTCGCCCTGAAGAATATCCCGCCGGAAGGCGAAGTAGGCCAGCACGCGGTCAAGCGGATCATCATGGCGGTGATAGGGCGCTTCGGCGAAAAAGGCGCTGGTCACCCTGGACCAATGCTCCGCCGCTGCGACGCCCAACGCATCCTTGCTGTCGAAGTGATGGAAGAAAGCGCCTTTGGTCACGCCTGCGGCTGCACAGAGATCATCCACTGTTGTGGCATTGAAGCCCTTGGTGCGGATCACAGTCAGAGCGGCGTTGAGGATCTTCTCCCTTGCCGTGCCGGGCCGACCTGTAACGTTGGTTGCGTTTGACATGAGACAAACATACCAACCGGTTGGTATGTTTGTCAAGGCTCAGGGAGTGGAACTTTCTGGCCGGGGCCTCTCAAACCGCTCCCAGCCGCCTGAACCCCTCCACCGCCGCGTTGTCCGGCCCCGCTTCCGCCCACAATCCCGCCGTACGTAGCGCCAGCAGATACCGCCGCGTCAGCCCCGGCTCACCCACCACGCGGATCATGCCTTCGGCCCAGCCCAGCGCCAGTCCGCCCCGGATCTCGTGGCCGATGACAATGCCGGAGAGGCGTTCGGCGATCTCCTGCGCCGGAAAGCGTTCGAGGAGTACGCCGCTGCGCGTGGTGAAAATGTCGTTCAGCAGGCCAGCCGAGCCGGGGTTCAGTGCCTGCCGGACGCCCGCGTTGAAAGCGGAATCGTCTATGGCAGTTGCTTCCGGGATCAGCCGCCCCAGGATCGTATGCGCCTTCAGAGCGGCGAAAACCTCGCCGGTCATGAAGCTCTTGAAATCGTGCAGCACGCCCGCCTGTACGCGCACCCATTTGCTGTGCGTGCCCGGCAGCACAACCGTGACGCTTTCCTGGGCCCACACGCTGCCGAAGACCTGGATTTCCTCACCGCGCTTCCCCCGATGTGATGCGCGGTGAGG
>JANMFA010000064.1:0-2755 GCA_031377545.1 Hyphomicrobiales bacterium
TGCAGGCGCGCGGGGATAACACGGGTATTGTTGAACACCATGAGATCACCAGAGCGCAAATGGCCCAGCAGATCGGGAATGTGCGCATCCGTCAGCTTTGGCGCACCAGCGGGATCCACAACAAGCAACCGGGCAGAATCGCGCGGTTCCGCCGGTCGAAGCGCGATGTTGTCGTCCGGCAGATGGAAATCGAAATCACTGAGACGCATGATACAGCGCTCTATGGGAGCGGATCATGCAGGGCAACCCTGAGTCGTCGCAAATGCCGACAGGCCCCTTTTGTGGGGCCTGCCAGATGTCTTTTGGGATTGTCAGGCGAAGATGTAGCCCAGCGACGCCAGTGAATTGACGTTGACGTCTACCAGGATAATCGAACTCGTAGCGCTAGTGTGGATCAACACACCAAGATCGTGACCTTCCGAAGCCGCCTGAGCCTGCGCGATCGAGGTAAAGCCCAATGCCGCAAGATCCTGCTTGTCACCAGCGTTGAAGTCGGTGACGCGGTCGTGGCCATGGCTCGCAGCAAAGACAAAGGTGTCATTGCCGCCGCCGCCGGCCAGGGTATCATTGCCCCCACCACCGGTGATGACATTTGCGCCCTTGCTGCCAAAAATCCAGTCATCAAGTGTTGTGCCGATGACGTTCTCGACGTTGACGAGCTTGTCCAGATCACCCCAGCTATCCTCCGCAGACCCTGTGGTCAGATTGACCGAGATGCCGCGCCAGCCGGCGTCCTGTGAATAGTCGACAACATCAGCCGCACCCGCGCCGCCATCGAGGCGGTCGTTGCCTCGTCCGCCCACCAGCACATCCGCGCCCGATCCACCGGCGATCTGATCGTCGCCAAATCCGCCAAACAGCATGTCATTGCCGCCGAGGCCGTCGATGGTATCATTGCCACCGCCGCCCTCGAACATGTTGATGCTGTTGTTGCCAGACAACTTGTCCGCGAAATCCGTACCGCGAACACGCTCGACGCTCACGAATGTATCGGTGTCGCCATAGGAGTCGGTAGCCTTGTTGGTGACGAGATCGACTGCTACGCCAAAGGTGCCACCTTCGTCCGAGTAGTCCACCAGATCGAAGCCAGAGCCGCCATTCATGGTATCTTTGCCCGATCCACCGACAAAGTAGTCGCTGTCGTTGCCGCCGCTCAGCGAGTCGTTGCCGGTTCCTCCATAGAGTTCGTCCTGTCCGACTCCCCCTGACAACGTGTCGTTGCCGCCGCCGCCGACGAGGTAATCTGCACTGTCCGACCCGGTGATCCTGTCGGCGAAGGATGTCCCGACAACGATCTCGACGCCGGATATCTTGTCCTTGTTGCCGAGGGAATCCGTGAGCGTGCCCGTCTTCAGGTTGACAGTGACGCCGCGCGTGCCTTCGTCAAAAAGCAACTTGTCGATGCCGTCACCACCATTGATGACCTCCACCGCGCCGGTGTTTCTCAAAGTGTCCGCACCGTTCGTCCCCAGGACGTTTAAAACAACAGCCATGTGATCGTGCCTCCAATTGTTCAGACGCCTTGCCCCCTTCCCGGCGCATTCGGGCCAGCGGAGACTTGTTCGTATGGCCAGTATCTACAGGCTCAATCGTTAGCAGGACGCGGACGGGTATGTTTAACCAAAGCAAAACGGCCAATTTGTTCAAATCATCGCCAAAGATGACGTAACGGAATACGGGAGAGTTCGCCGTAGTGGTTCACCCTTCATTTGCCATCTGCTTGGGCCGCAACCACCCATCAAGAGATCCGGCGCAGTGATCCGAAATTGTGCAGACAGGCAAGGACAGCACAGGAATTGTGCAGCGCATCAGAAAGGCTGGGAGAACAGCAGGCTCTGTCAGTCTCGAACGCCATGAAACTCTCAATCAGGGACATTGGCACGAAAATTGGAACGATCGTCCGTGTCAACCTGCGTCGTCTTCCACGAGCGGAAGTGCGGTGTGCATCCTTCAGTCGAATTTACGAGACGAGGCTTTTCGGACAATGACCAGACAGACACTCCCTACCCCGGCATCGCTTTCACCCAGTCGTCGATCCGTCCTCGCGGGCGCAACTGCAACAGCGGCCATGCTGGCAGGTATTCGCACAACGTTTCCCTCCGGTGCGTTTGCTCAGGGAGCCGGACCCGAGGTCAAGGGGACGAAGCTCGGCTACATCGCGCTCACTGACTCCGCGCCGATGATCATCGCGCAGGAAAAAGGCCTCTATGCCAAGCACGGCCTGCCTGCGATGGACATCGCCAAGCAAGCGTCGTGGGGTGCCACGCGCGACAACATGGCGCTGGGCCTCGCCAGCAACGGCATCGACGGCGGTCATATCCTGCGACCGAAGGTGCACATGTATTCGCTTGGCTCGGTGATGCAGAACAACCAGCCGCTCCCGATGTACAATCTGCTTAATCTGAACAACGACTGCCAGGCGATCTCGGTTTCCAACGAGTACAAGGATCTCAACATCCAGAAAGATTCATCGCCCCTGAAGGAGGCGTTCGCGCGCAAGAAGGCTGCGGGCAAGGATCTGACCGCAGCCATGACTTTCCCCGGCGGCACGCATGACCTGTGGATCCGCTACTGGCTTGCTGCTGGCGGCATCGACCCTGACACGGACATCAAGACGATCACGGTGCCACCCCCGCAGATGGTGGCGAACATGAAGGTCGGTAACATGGATTGCTTCTGTGTGGGCGAGCCGTGGAACGAGCAGCTGGTCAACCAGAACATCGGCTATACCGCGCTCACGACAGGCGAATTGTGG
>JANMFA010000072.1:0-6401 GCA_031377545.1 Hyphomicrobiales bacterium
CGACGGAATCGACTTCGCGAAGAAGACCCTGATGGGCATCCGCAACAACCGCTACAAGGCAGAAGTGCCGACGGTAACGGGTGCCATTCGCCGCAAGGGACCGGTGCACTCCATGGAGGCCGCTGCGGCCCGTGCCCACACCACGCGCAAGCTGAAATTCACACTGCCTGGCCCCATGACGATCGTGGATACGATCGCCGACGAGCACTACGGCCGCCGGGAAGATCTCGCCATGGCCTTCGCCGCTGTGCTGAACGAGGAGGCGAAGGAATTGCAGGCGCTTGGTGTCGATGTCGTGCAGTTCGATGAGCCGGCCTTTAACGTCTACATGAAGGAAGTCAGTGACTGGGGCATCGCGGCGCTTGAGCGAGCGGCCGAGGGCCTGACCTGCACCACGGCGGTCCACATCTGCTATGGTTACGGCATCAAGGCCAACATCGACTGGAAGGCGACTCTCGGCGATAGCTGGCGTCACTACGAGGACACGTTCCCGGCGATACGCAAGAGTTCGATCCAGCAGGTTTCGCTGGAATGCCGCAACTCGAAGGTGCCGCTGGAGCTGATCAGACTGCTCGATGGCAAGGATGTGATGGTGGGCTGCATCGATGTGGCCAACGACGCGGTCGAGACGACAGAGGAGGTGGCCTCCACCATCCGCGCCGCGATGGCCTATGTCGCGCCCGAGAAGCTGCTGCCCTGCACAAACTGCGGCATGGCCCCCATGACCAGTGCCGTTGCCTATGGCAAGCTCACGGCTCTGGCGCAGGGTGCTGCGTTGGTCCGCAAGGAACTCAAGCGATAGGGTTCTGCTCCGCTGGTTTGAAATCCAGCGCCACCCCGTTGATGCAGTAGCGCAGGCCTGTTGGCGGAGGGCCATCCGGAAAAACATGGCCGAGATGTCCGCCGCAGCTGCTGCAATGCACCTCGGTGCGGGTCATGCCGAACTTCCGGTCGACCGTGGTCTCGACCGAGCCGGGCAATGGCTGATCAAAGCTTGGCCAGCCCGTGCCGCTCTCGAACTTCTTGCCCGCAGTGAACAGGTCCTGCCCGCAACCGATGCAGCTGAACGTGCCCGCGCGCTTTTCGAAATTGAGCGCGCAGCTGCCGGGCCGCTCGGTGCCATGGCCGCGCAGAACATCATATTGCTCCGGCGTGAGAAGATGACGCCATTCCGCATCGCTCTTCGTCACCGGGAAGGTCTTGTCGCTCGCGGTCTTGCCCGCGCCTGACTTGAGAAAATCGAACATCGGTGTCTCCTGTCCTGTCATATCTGGGGCGATGATGTGCCTGGCGCAAGCGCGTCCTGTCGTGCTGGATGGCGGCGTGCCGGCGTGGCGCCTCCGCGCAGCAGGCCAAGCGCTGCCATGGCAAACCCGGCCGCGAGCACCCACCATGCCGGGCGGATCACGTACTCGAAGTCGAGATTGGCCCACAGGATCCGCTGGGCGTTCACACCCGTCATCGTGGCATACCAGCCCGCTTCCGCGATCACCGTCAGCAGCCAGGCGGCAACAGCAAGGCCTGCCAGCATCAGCGGACCTGTCGGCCAGTCCACTTTGCGCATCAGCCGGAAGCTCATCAGCCAGAAGAAGAAACCTGCGATCAGGGCGGGTTCCGAGATGTCGAGCTTCTTCTGCATGGCGAAGTGGACAAGCGCCAGAACCGCAATCCCGTACACGATGGAATGCAGCCGGTTCCAGCGCAACGCCCCAAGCCGCCGGATCATGCCATCGGAGGAGGTGATACCCAACGCTGTCAGGCCAAGCAGTGCCGTGAAGCCTATCGTGAGATACGTCCGCTGCACAATCTCGCTTGCAACCTTGCCAAGGTCAAAGGCTTCGAGCGCGGTATAGAGCGTGACGTGTAGCAACGTGTAGAAAAGCGCTGTCAGCCCCAGCATGCGCCTGACCAGAATCAGCTTCGGCCAGTGTGCGACGCTGCGCAGCGGCGTGATCGCCAGTGACATCAGCAGGAAGCGTACTGCCCAGTCGCCACTCTGGTGGATAGCCTCGGTCAAGGGCTTGGACCCCAGCCATCCATTGGCCCCCTGCACCAAAAGCCAGGTCAGCGGGACCAGAGTGCAGACAAACACGCAAAGCTTGAGCCACGAGAGTTCTCCGGTGCGGATCGTCCAGGGCAACACGGGATTTGTTTCTCCGATCAAGTCTCGTCCATACTGCTGCCATATCCGTTACGCCAATCACAGACTTTCACGAGCCGGTGACCGGTCGAACTGATGTCCGCGTTGTCCTTTTTAAAGAACGATATGGTTGACAAAGCGGACATCGGCGGTTTATCCAGCAAGCTCTGTCTGACAGGAGCTTGCCATGACCACGCGCCAACCCGGATTTTCGACCCTTGCCATTCACGCGGGCGCCACGCCTGATCCGGCAACCGGAGCGCGTGCAACACCGATCTATCAGACGTCATCATTTGTGTTCGACGATGTGGACCATGCTGCATCGCTGTTCGGCCTGCAGGCCTTTGGCAATATCTATTCCCGCATCGGCAACCCGACCTGTGCTGTTCTGGAAGAGCGTGTGGCTGCACTTGAAGGCGGTACCGCAGCATTGGCCGTGGCTTCGGGCCATGCAGCGGAACATCTGGTGTTCCACACGCTGCTCGAGCCCGGTGACGAATTCATCGCGGCCAAGAAGCTCTATGGTGGCTCGATCAACCAGTTCAACCATGCCTACAAGAAGTTCGGCTGGAATGTGGTCTGGGCGGATTCCGATGACCTGACCACTTTCGAGAAGGCCATTTCGCCCCGCACCAAGGCGATCTTCATCGAATCCATCGCCAATCCGGGCGGTGTCATTGTCGATATCGCGGCCATCGCCAAGATCGCCGACAAGGCGGGCATTCCGCTCATCGTCGACAACACGATGGCCTCGCCCTACCTCATTCGTCCCTTCGAACACGGTGCGCATATCGTCGTGCATTCGCTGACCAAGTTTCTGGGCGGCCATGGCAATTCCATCGGCGGCATCATTGTGGACGGCGGCAAGTTCGACTGGATCAAGTCCGGCCGGTACCCCTCGCTTTCGCAACCTCGCCCGGAATATGGCGGCATGATCCTTGGCGAGACCTTCGGCACCTTCGCTTTCGCCATCGCCTGCCGCGTGCTCGGTCTGCGCGATCTGGGACCGGCGCTGTCGCCGTTCAACGCCTTCCTCATCCTCAACGGCATCGAGACCTTGCCTTTGCGCATGCAGCGCCACTCCGACAACGCACAGATCGTGGCAACCCATCTGGCTCAGCACGCCCAGATCGACTGGGTGAGCTATCCCGGCCTTCCCGGTGACCGCTACCATGCCCTGGCGAAGCACTACACACCGAAGGGTGCCGGTGCTGTCTTCACCATCGGACTCAAGGGCGGGTATGAAGCCGGCGTGAAGCTTGTCACCAACCTCAAGCTGTTCTCGCACCTCGCCAATATCGGCGACACGCGCTCGCTGGTGATTCACCCGGCATCCACCACACATCGCCAGCTGACGGATGAGCAGCGGCGCATCGCCGGTGCCGGTCCCGAGGTGGTCCGGTTGTCCATCGGCCTTGAGGACACGGCCGATCTGATCGCGGATCTCGATCAGGCGCTGGCGGACTAAGAGTTGTCCTTCCCGCTCCTGCAAGGGAAGTGGGATAGGCGGCAAACCATGCACCACCTTTCCACCCTCGCGATCCACGCAGGCACGGCTCCTGATCCTGCGACGGGAGCACGGACTGTGCCGATCTATCATTCGAACGGCTATGTCTTCGACGACATTGAGCACGGTTCGGATCTCTTCGCGCTGGACCGCGTCGGCTATGCCTATGGACGCAGCGGCAACCCCACGGTGGCCACCTTCGAACGGCGCATTGCCGCACTGGAAGGCGGAGCCTCCGCCATTGCCTGTGCGTCGGGCCAGTCAGCGCTTCTGATGATCCTGACGGCGCTCTGTCGAAGCGGCGATGAGATCATCGCAGCCAAGCATGTGTTCGGTGGAACCATCGGCCTGCTGAAGCGGTTTCAGCTGCAGTTCGGACTCAAGGTGCAGTGGATTGACGCCCATAATCCCGAAAGCATCGTGCCGCTGCTTTCGCCACGCACAAAGGGTATCTTCGTCGAGGCCCTGATCAATCCGACCGGAGACGTTATTGACCTGCCGCATCTCGCGCAGATCGCCAGGGCAGCGCGGGTGCCGCTCATTGTCGATTCAACGCTGGCAACCCCCGCGCTCTTGCGTCCCATCGAGCATGGCGCAGATATCGTCTGGCATTCGGCCTCCAAATTCATGTCAGGAAACGGCACCGCGATCGGCGGCGTGATCATCGACAGCGGCAACAGCGACTGGATTGACGGTCGCTTCCCGACCATCACGGAGCCGTTCGAGGACTACGACAATATCGACGTGATGAAGAAGTACCCTGGCTGGCCCTTCGCGGCGGCCTGCCGCCTTATCGGGATGCGCGAGCTTGGCCCTTGCCTGTCACCCACCAACGCCTTCCTGCTGATCACGGGTTGCGAGACGCTCACCCTGCGCATGGAGCGACACAGTACCAATGCGCTGGCGCTCCAGCGCCATCTCAAGGACCACGTGGCCGTGGAGGCAGTCAGCCATCCCGGCCTTGCCCGACACCCCCGTCACAATCTTGCGGCCTCCCTGCTTCCCGACGGCATGGGATCGATCCACACCGTCACGCTCAAGGGTGGACTGGATGCGGCACGGCAGGTTACCGCGCGGCTGAAGCTGTTCTCGCATCTCGTGAATGTCGGGGAGGTCAAGTCGCTCATCGCGCATCCCGCCACCACGACGCATCGCAATGTCGATCAGAAAGTGCGCGATACCCTTGGTATCACCGACGGCACGCTGCGACTGTCTGTCGGGCTTGAGGATATCGAGGATCTGATCGCGGATTTCGAGCAGGCACTGGCCTGAGGTCGCGCGCTCACTTCACATCATAGGCGCAGCGAAAGCCGATATAGAGCGCGAAAAACTTCGCATCTTTCCACTGCACGCCATTTTCCTTCGCCTGTTCGGGACCATACCACCAGGATCCGCCAGCCGTGAGGGCATCTTCGCCATGCCGGGTGCTCAGCCATTCCCAGACATTGGCACCCATATCATAGAGGCCGTTGACGCCGCGCTTGGTCGAACCGACACCCACATGCCGCAGGCGATTGGTGTTCATGCCTTCGGGCTGATCACCCACGGGAAAGATATAGGTTCGCCCCTTCACGAAACCGTCGGTCGGTTGGTCTCTCTTTTCGGTGTAGGCTGCAAGCCGCCATTCGGACAAGCTTGGCAAGCGGCCGCCAACACTGGCGCAGTAGTCCCGCGCCTCACTCCACGAAACATGGACTGCGGGCTCCTTGTCTGAACCAGGCTGACCCGAGGGCGCAAGATAGGTCCAGCCCTGCCTGCGCACCCAGCCACCGGAATACTCATGCCCGCCGCCAACGCGTTCCGCGGCAGTGGTCAGCCGTGTTGCCTTGGCGAAAGCACGGAAGTCTCCAATACTGACCTCGGTCTGGTCGATCGCGAACGCACCAAGAGAAATCCGGCTGGCGCGCTGGGCCACAGCCTCAACCGTCAAAGCAGCCAGGAGCCCCGCGATGACCACCGACAGGAGGCGGGTATGCGGCAATTCAGCCTCCGTCAGGCTTCTTGGTCGGCACAGTGTCGGAGGCCTGCGGGGCATCGAGTCCCTTGTCGATCTTCCTCAGGATCTTTTCCAGCTCGTCGGGCTCCGGCTTCAGATCCCGCGCATGATTCCACTGGAACTGCGCCTCGATGGTGCGCCCCACCTTCCAGTAGGCATCGCCCAGATGGTCATTCAGCACGGGATCGGACGGCTTGATATCGACCGCCTTCTCCAGCTCGCGCACCGCGTCCTCATACTTGCCAAGCCGGTAGTAGGCCCAGCCGAGACTGTCGATGATGTAGCCATCGCGCGGTTGAAGCTCGACCGCCTTCTTCAGCATGACAAACGAGTCGTCGATATGCATCCCCATGTCGACCCACGAATAGGCCAGATGATTCAGCACATGGGCGCGTGAGGCCTTCTCCTGGTCCGTCCGCGGCTCCTCCGGCAACAGGCTCAGCGCATGTTTGAGATCGGCTTCTGCGAGCGGCCACTGCTTGGAGCGCTCATAGGCGATGCCGCGCCCATAGAAGAGGCTCCAGTAGTTCTTGTCATTCCGGTCGACCAGCGCGATTGCCTTGGTCGAGGCTTCGATGGCCTCCGCCCAGTTCTTGCCAGCACGTTGGATGCCAGAAACGGTCTCATGCAGCGTCACCTCGAACGGATTCCTGGCGATTCGCTCGTCCAGCAGCTTGAGCGCCTCTGGAGTCCGCTTGGCCTCGTTCAGCGTCAGTGCCGAGCGGATAATCGTGCGGTTCTTGATGCCTGAATCTTCC
>JANMFA010000083.1:0-2143 GCA_031377545.1 Hyphomicrobiales bacterium
GGTGACGCGACATCAGGCCAGTGGCGGTGGCGGCTGCAGCCGCGCGCCCGACGTAGCGCGGACGCTTCGCCTTGGTGCCGGCCTGGCCCAGCATCCACTCGAGGTAGGGCTCGACGAACGTCCATGAACCCATGTTCTGCGGCTCTTCCTGACACCAGACCACATCGGCATTCTTGAAGCGTGACAGCTCCTGCGCCACCGACTTCAGCGGGAAGGGATAAAGCTGCTCGATGCGCAGGATATAGACATCGTCGACGCCGCGCTTTTCACGGTCTTCCAGCAGGTCGTAATAGACCTTGCCCGAACACAGGATGACCCGGCGGATCTTGCCATCCTTGGCAAGCTTGACCGGCCCGCCCGGCAGGCGCTCGGCATCATCGTGGTACCAGCGCTGGAACACGCTGTCGGGTCCGAATTCCGTGAGGGGGGACTTGCAGCGCGGGTGGCGCAGCAGGGACTTCGGCGTCATCAGGATGAGGGGCTTGCGGAAATCGCGCTTCAGCTGACGCCGCAGGATGTGGAAATAGTTCGCCGGTGTCGTGCAGTTCGCGACCTGCATGTTGTCCTCGGCGCACATCTGCAGGAAACGCTCGAGGCGCGCGGACGAATGCTCCGGCCCCTGACCTTCGTAGCCATGCGGCAGCAGGCAGACGAGACCGGACATGCGCAGCCATTTGCGCTCACCCGACGAGATGAACTGGTCGAACAGCACCTGCGCGCCATTGGCAAAATCGCCGAACTGCGCTTCCCAGAGGGTCAGCGCATTGGGCTCCGACAGGCTGTAGCCGTACTCGAATCCGAGCACGGCCTCTTCCGACAGCATCGAGTTGATGACCTCGTATTTGGCCTGGCCCTCGCGAATATGGTTCAGCGGCTTGTAGCGGCTCTCGTTCTCCTGATCCGTCAGGACGGAATGGCGTGAACTGAAGGTGCCGCGTTCGCAATCCTGCCCGGAAAGGCGCACACGGTGCCCCTCATCAAGCAGCGTGCCGAAGGCAAGCGCCTCGCCCATGGCCCAGTCGATCCCGTCACCGGTTTCGATCATCTTCTTGCGACCATCCATGAAGCGCTGGATGGTCTTGTGGATGTTGAAGCCTTCTGGAACCTTGGCCAGCGCCTCGCCAATATGCTTGAGCGTGTCCATGGCAACACCGGTCTGGCCACGGCGCGGATCGTCGTCGTTGGTGGCCGACGCCACCGCCTTGAGGCCGGACCACGCACCATCCAGCCAGTCGGCCTTGTTCGGCTTGTAGGCCTGACCGGCCTCGTGCTCGGCTTCGAGCCTCGCGCGCCAGTCGGCCTTCATCTTGTCGACTTCGCCTTCCGTCACCACGCCTTCGCTCACAAGCTTGCCGGCATAGATTTCGAGGGTCGACTTCTGGCTCCTGATCTTGCGGTACATCAGCGGCTGGGTGAAGCCGGGTTCATCGCCTTCGTTGTGACCGTAGCGGCGATAGCACCACATATCGACCACGACAGGCTTCTGGAACCGCATGCGGAACTCGGTCGCGACCTTGGCCGCAAACACGACCGCTTCGGGATCGTCGCCATTGGCGTGGAAGATCGGCGCTTCGACCATCTTTGCAACGTCGGACGGATAAGGCGAGGAGCGCGAGAACCGCGGATACGTGGTGAAGCCGATCTGGTTGTTGATTATGAAATGCACCGAACCGCCGGTGCGGTGGCCCTTGAGGCCCGAGAGGCCGAGGCATTCCGCCACAACGCCCTGTCCGGCAAAAGCAGCATCACCGTGCAGCAACAATGGCATCACCGCGCGGCGATCTTCCGGCGGGCAGCCATGCTGGTCCTGCTTGGCCCGCACCTTGCCGAGCACGACAGGATCGACAATTTCCAGATGCGACGGGTTCGGCGTCAGCGACAGGTGAACCTTGTTGCCGTCGAACTCGCGATCGGACGACACACCAAGGTGGTACTTCACATCGCCCGAACCCTCGACATCGTCCGGCGCGGCAGAGCCGCCCTTGAACTCGTGGAACAGCGCCCGGTGCGCCTTGCCCATCACCTGCGTGAGCACGTTCAGGCGTCCACGGTGGGCCATGCCCAGCACGATATCCTGCACACCCAGATTGCCACCGCGCTTGATGATCTGCTCGAGCGCTGGAATCAACGATTCCCCGCCATC
>JANMFA010000112.1:0-12692 GCA_031377545.1 Hyphomicrobiales bacterium
CCTCACCGAAAAAATCCTCGACATCAAGCGCGAGCGCGGTTGGACATGGAAGTTCATCAACGAGGAGATCGGCGGCATGTCCCCCACCCTCGTGACAGGGGCGCTGCTGGGGCAGATGAAGCTGGTCAAGCCACTGGCCGCCAGGGCTGCCACGCTTTTCAGCCTCTCGCCGAACGAGGAGAAGATGCTCAACGAGGTGCCCTATCGCGGCACGACGATGCCGCCGACCGATCCGCTGATCTACCGGTACTACGAGATGGTTATGGTCAATGGCCCGGCCTGGAAGGCCCTGATCGAGGAAGAATTCGGCGATGGCATCATGTCCGCCATCGATTTCGATTTCGACATGGAGCGCGTGGCCAACCCCAAGGGCGACCGGGTGAAGTTCACCATGACCGGCAAGGTCCTGCCCTACAAATACTACGGCAACGAGCAGGGCATTCCCGACTATGGCTTCAAGGAAAGCTGAGGCATCTGCAGGTTTCCGCAAAGCGTTGCGCGTCACGGCTTGTCGGTGATCGGCAAGACGTGGTAGCGCGGCTGCCGAAACACTCGTTCCACAGGCAAAGGACTGCACGATGTCGACCAATGGAAACGGCGCGATGGGCGCACCTCCCGATGCACCGGCGCTGAACGCGCTCGGTCAGTACATCAAGGATTTCTCGTTCGAGAACCCCAATGCGCCACAATCGCTCGGCCCCCAGCAGAACGGCCCGCAGATCAGCATTCAGGTCAATGTCAACGCCAAGCAGCTGGCCGAAACCGATTTCGAGGTCGAGATCAAGCTGGACGGCGGCGCGGGTGAAGGCACCGGCACGCTGTTCAAGTTCGATCTGACCTATTGCGGCATCTTCCGCGCGATCAACGTCCCGCCCGAGCAGCTTGGACCCGTCGTGATGATCGAATGCCCGCGCCTCCTGTTCCCCTTCGCCCGCCAGATCATCGCGGATGCCGTGCGCAATGGCGGTTTCCCGCCGCTCTACATTGATCCGATCGATTTCGGTGCCTTGTATGCCCAGCGCATGCAGGGTGAGGCCGCTGCAGCCGTCAGCTGACGACCGCCGCGCAAAAAGCCGCCATGCGCCTGACCCTGACGACCTGGAACATCAATTCGGTGCGCTTGCGCATCGATCTCGTCGGGCGGTTCGTGGCGGATCACGCGCCTGATGTGCTGTGTCTTCAGGAAACCAAATGCCCGGACGACCAGTTTCCGCTTGCCGCGGTGAAAGCCATGGGCTTCAGGCACTGGGCCTTCGCCGGGCAGAAGGGCTACAACGGCGTCGCTATCTTCTCCCGCTTTCCCCTGCTGGACATCGAGAAGCAGAGTTTCGGTGGTGTCGATCAGGCCCGCCATATCGCGGCGATGCTGGGTGACGAAGCCGGCAAGGCCGCCGGGCTGACCATCCACAATTTCTATGTGCCGGCCGGCGGCGACATCGCGGACCGGACGGTCAATTCGAAATTCGGCCACAAGCTCGATTTCCTGGGCGACATGACGGACTGGTCCGCAACAGGCCGCGACAGCCGGAAGAAGAGCATCCTTGTCGGTGATCTCAACATCGCGCCCTACGAAACCGATGTCTGGAGCCACAAGGCGCTGCTCGATGTTGTCAGCCACACGCCGGTCGAGACCGCCGGGCTTGAGGCCATGCGCCATGCCGGCGGCTGGGTGGACGCCGTGCGTCAGGTGAAGCCCGAGCCGGAGCGCGTCTATTCCTGGTGGAGCTACCGCTCGCCTGACTGGTCAACCGCCGACAAGGGCCGTCGGCTCGACCATGTCTGGAGCACGGCTGATCTGGGCGGCAGCATCGCCAGCGCCCATGTCAGCCGCGATGTCAGGGGCTGGGACAAGCCCTCGGACCACGCTCCGGTCACTGTCAGGCTGGAATTCTGATCCGGTCAATCCTCGTCCGGCAGCAGCGCATTCACGCGCGCGAGCCGGTCGCCGATCGCCAGAACCTGATCCTGCAGATGCCGTTGCAGGCGCGAAGCCGTATCGGGGAACTCGGCCAGCACCCGCCGCATGAGATGGCGCGGGATGCGGCGCAGCACCGTCGGCTCCAGCATGGTGGCGGTCGCAGGGCGCTGTGTCTCGGCAAACAGCGCCGCCTCACCGATCAGAGCGGCGGGGCCATGGGTCTCGGCACTGCCTGAGCCGACGAGTTCCAACGATCCCGATGCGATGAAATAGCCACCATCCGAAACATCGCCCTCGCGAAACAGCACATCGTCCTTGCGCAAGATGCGCGTATCCGACGAAAACGCGATCAGCCTCAGCGCCTCGTGATCGAACAGCGCCAGAACCGGATTCGTCCGCAACTGGGCGATTTCAGACTCGAGCGACATGATGTCGGTGCTTTCTCACGGTCGCAATGGTCATGGCACCAGCTTGTAGCCTCCGGCCTCTGTGACGAGGATCTTGGCCTGTCCCGGATCCTTCTCGATCTTCTGGCGCAGCCGATAGACATGCGTTTCCAGCGTGTGGGTGGTCACGGCGGCATTGTAGCCCCAGACCTCCTGCAGCAGCACGTCGCGTTGCACGACGCGCTGCCCCGCGCGGTAAAGATAACGCAGGATCGACGTTTCCTTTTCCGTCAGCCGGATCTTGCTGCCCTTCTCGGTGATCAGCATCTTGGCGCCGGGCCGGAAGACATAGGGGCCCAGATTGAACTGCGCATCTTCGCTTGCCTCATACTGCCGCATATGGGCGCGCACGCGGGCGAGCAGCACGGCAAAGCGGAAGGGCTTTGCCACATAGTCATTCGCTCCGGCCTCGAGACCCAGCACCTGATCGGCTTCGGTGTCGTTGGCGGTCAGCATGATGATCGGGCTCTTGAAGCCGTTCTTGCGCATCACGCGCACGGCCTCGCGCCCATCCATGTCGGGCAGGCCGACATCCATCACCACGAGATCGACGTGGTCGCCCTTGACCGCCAGCATGCCTTCGCTTGCGGTGCCAGCCTCGATGAGGGCGAACTCCTCGTGCAGCTTCAATTGCTCCGCGAGCAGAGTGCGCAATTCAACGTCATCATCAACCAGAAGGATACGCTTCACATTGCTCATCGAAAACCCGGCTCCCGCCCCTCGTCCTTGTGACATATCATGATAGACAGCCTTCGCGGCAAGGAAAGTGTCGCGCAATGCGTCGCTACAAGGGAAGTTCAACCATGGCGAGGCCCATCCGCTCCCCTCTCCGGTCACATCCGATCACGAATGCGACAATTCGTTACATTTCCGTGATGTCACTGCCGGGAAACCCGCGTCAGGGTCGGCTGATCGGCGGAAATCTGCGGTTGCGCTGCGCGCTTGGCAAGGGCGGAGTCACGACACGCAAGCGCGAGGGCGACGGTGCGACGCCGATCGGCACCTTTGCCCTGCGCAGGCTGTGGTTCCGGTCCGTTGCGGGCCGGCGGCCGGTCTGCGGCCTGCCGATGCGTGTGACGCGCCGCAGCGACGGCTGGTGCGATGCTGCGGGCCACCGGCGCTACAACCAGCCGGTGACCCTACCGTTCACGCCAAGCCACGAGCGACTGTGGCGGGACGATCATGTCTATGATGTCGTGATCGAGATCGGGTGGAACGACCGGCCCGCTGTCCCGGGCCGCGGAAGCGCCATCTTCCTGCACCTGGCCAGGCCCGGATACACCCCGACGGAGGGTTGCGTCGCCATCAGCGCCTGCGATATGCGCAAACTCATGCCCCGGATCGGCCTCGGCACCAGAATCAGCATTCGATGACACGCACACTCAAGGGTGCCCTGCTGTTCGATATCGATGGCACGCTCACCGATACGGATCCGCTGCACATCCGCGCTTTCAACGCGATGCTGGCGACATTCGGCCTCCGCATCACGGCTCAGGAATATTTTGCCCGCGTCATGGGCTTCACCAACGCCGAGATCATGCGTGATTTCTTCCCCGAGAAGTCCATTGCCGAGCACAGGGTGCTGGCGGATTTCAAGGAAGCCGCGTTTCGCGATCTGGCGCAATCGGACCTGCATCCCATGCCCGGACTTGGCGATCTCCTGGACTGGGCCGATGCCAATGCCATAGCGATGGCTGCGGTCACGAATGCGCCGGCCGCCAATGCCGAACTGATGCTGACAGGACTTGGCATCAAACACCGCTTCCGCACCATCGTGATTGGCGATGAACTGCCGCGGGGCAAACCCGACCCCTTGCCCTATCTCGTCGCAGGAGAACGGCTGGGCGTGGATTGCCGCCATTGCGTGGTCTTCGAGGATTCGCGCTCGGGCATGCGCTCGGCCAGCACTGCGGGAGCCTTCTGCATCGGCCTTCTGTCCAGCCTTCCCGAGGAAGAGCTGGTGAAGGTTGGTGCCAGATTTGGCGTGAAGAATTTCACGGACGCACGGTTGCGACCGCTGATTCTGGAAAGGCTGGCAGGGTGAATCCTTTCTCCCGCTTGCGGGAAAAGGTGGCGCACAGCGCCGGATGAGGGCGTGCGGTTCAGAACCCTCATCGCACCCCGAAGATCGCGCTGCCCACCCGCACATGCGTCGCGCCGAGCTGGATTGCGGGTGCATAGTCCGCGCTCATTCCCATCGACAGCAGCGCCAGATCCAGCTCCTGCGCCAGTTTGTTCAGCAGGCCGAAATGCGGGCTTGGCGGCTGGTCCGCCGGGGGAATGCACATCAGGCCGCTGATCGCGAGCCCATGGACATCCCGGCAGCGCGCGACGAAGTCCGCCAGTTCACGCGGATCGATGCCGCCCTTCTGCGGTTCCAGACCCGTGTTGACCTGCACGAAAAGCAACGGCGCTCGGCCCAGTTTCGCGATGGCCTTGCCCAGCGCCGCCGCGAGGCTCTCGCGGTCCACCGTATGGATTGCATCGAACAGCTTCACCGCATCATCCGCCTTGTTGGATTGCAGCGGGCCGATCATGTGAACCTCGGTGTCAGGGAAGCGCTCCCGCAGACCGGGCCATTTCGCTTTCGCCTCCTGCACGTAATTCTCGCCGAAGACGCGCTGGCCGGCCTCAAGCACGGGAAGGATCGCCTCCGCCGGAAAGGTCTTCGACACGGCGATCAGCCTGGTGCTTTCCGGTTTGCGGCCAAAGTCCGCCTCGGCGCGGGAGATGAGGGCGCGAACACGATGCAGGTTATCGACGGAATGGGTCATGGCGGACTCACAAGACCATCGGGAAAGGCAAGGCAAGCGGTTTGAGACCCGAAAACTCTGATTCGCCCCGTGTTGACCCCGCACGCGCTTTCGTGTCCAAGACGAAACCTCCCGGACGGGACCCCGAAAACACTGATCCTGCATGTCACAACACCGCGAATACCCCCGCTACAACGCCCGTGAATCCGAGCCGAAATGGCGTAAGATCTGGGACGACGAGAAGCTCTTCCAGACGAAGAACGAGGATCCGCGCCCGAAATACTACGTGCTGGAGATGTTCCCCTATCCGTCGGGGCGCATCCACATGGGCCATGTGCGCAACTACGCCATGGGCGATGTTGTGGCGCGCTACAAGCGGGCACGCGGTTTCAACGTGTTGCACCCCATGGGCTGGGACGCTTTCGGCATGCCCGCCGAAAACGCCGCGATGCAGAACAACACGCATCCCGCCACCTGGACCTACGCCAACATCGCGGCAATGAAGGCGCAGCTGAAAAGCATGGGCCTGTCGCTGGACTGGGACCGCGAGATCGCAACCTGCGATCCCAGTTACTACAAGCACCAACAGGCCATGTTCATCGATTTCATGAAAGCGGGCCTCGTCGAGCGCAAGGTCTCCAAGGTGAACTGGGATCCCGTGGACCAGACGGTGCTGGCCAACGAACAGGTGATCGACGGACGCGGCTGGCGCTCTGGCGCGCTGGTGGAGCAGAAAGAACTCACCCAGTGGTTCATGAAGATCACGGACTATGCCGAGGAGCTGGATGCCGCTCTCGACACGCTGGATCGCTGGCCCGAGAAGGTGCGGCTGATGCAGCGCAACTGGATCGGAAAGTCCGAGGGGCTGATGGTGCGCTGGGCGCTCGATCAAGCGAGCGCTCCGAAGGGTTTCACGGAGCTCGACATCTACACCACGCGCCCTGACACGCTGTTTGGCGCGAGCTTCATGGCGATAGCGCCGGACCATCCGCTGGCGAAAGCTGCCTCGGACAGGAATCCCGCGCTCGCCGCATTCTGCGATGAATGCCGCCGCATGGGAACATCTGTCGCCGCGCTGGAGACTGCCGAGAAGAGGGGCTTCGACACGGGCATCAAGGCGGTGCATCCCTTTGATCCGGAATGGAAGGTCCCGGTCTATGTCGCCAATTTCATCCTGATGGATTACGGCACCGGCGCGATCTTCGGCTGCCCGGCTGGCGACCAACGCGACATCGAGTTTGCCACGAAATACCGCCTGCCGATCCTTCCCGTGATCGTCCCTGCTGACGATACCGGCAGGGCCGCAGCGCTGAAGGACATCGCCGAGGGCAAGCCCTATGTCGATGACGGGGTGATGATCAACTCACGCTTCCTTGACGGCATGACGACCGATGCCGCTTTCAACGAGGTCGCCAACCGTCTCGCCTCCGAATCGATGGGCGGCAGGCCCGTGGCGAGCCGCAAGGTCAACTACCGCCTGCGCGACTGGGGCATCTCCCGCCAGCGCTACTGGGGCTGCCCGATCCCGATGATCCATTGCGAGGTCTGCGGCGTTGTTCCGGTGCCGAAGAAGGACCTTCCGGTGAAGCTGCCGGATGACGTGACCTTCGACAGGCCCGGCAACCCGCTCGACCATCATGCGACGTGGAAGCATGTGGGCTGTCCGCAATGCGGCAAGCCCGCACGGCGCGAAACCGACACAATGGATACCTTCGGGGATTCCTCCTGGTATTTCGCCCGTTTCACCGACCCGTGGAACGAGGATGCGCCAACCACGCCGGCCGCCGTCAATTCCTGGCTGCCCGTGAACCAGTATATCGGCGGCATCGAACACGCGATTCTGCACCTGCTCTACGCGCGGTTCTGGACGCGCGCGATGCACAAGACCGGCCATGCAGCGGTGGACGAACCATTCGAAGGCCTGTTCACGCAGGGCATGGTGGTTCACGAGACCTACAAGGCAGCAGACGGCACATGGCTGACGCCCGCCGAGATCCGGATCGAGAGCGGGGCCAATGGCCGTCGCGCCTTCCGCCTGTCGGACAACAGCGAGATCGGCATCGGCGACATTGAAAAGATGTCGAAATCCAGGCGCAATACTGTCGATCCTGACGACATCATCGGCACCTACGGCGCGGATACCGCACGCTGGTTCATGTTGTCCGATTCTCCGCCCGAGCGCGACGTCAACTGGACCGAGGATGGCGTGCAGGGCGCGGGCCGGTTCGTGCAGCGGGCCTGGCGCATCTGCTGCGAGATCGCTGACCTGTCCGGGGTAGATCATGTCGGTCATTTCGGAGCCGATTCAACAGCCGTCCGCCGCGCGGCCCACAAGGCGCTCTCGGGCGTGACCGATGACGTGGAGCGGCTGCGCTTCAACCGCTGTGTCGCCCATGTCTATGAGCTCTCCAACGCGATGTCGGGCGCTCTGGCCAAGGGCAATGTCACGCCGGATATGGCGGCGGCCCTGCGTGAAGCCGCCACAATCTTCGTCCAATTGCTCGCGCCCATGATGCCGCATCTCGCCGAAGAATGCTGGGCTGTCCTTGGACATGCCGGGCTGGCCGGAAACGCCCGCTGGCCGGTGCTGGAAAAGGCACTGCTGGTCGAGGACAGCTTCACCTATCCGGTGCAGGTCAACGGCAAAAAGCGTGCTGATGTCACGGTCAGCCGCACGGCACCACAGGCCGAGGTTGAGGCCGCCGTGCTGGCGGATGCCGCCGTGCAGCGCGCGCTCGAGGGCCGTCCGCCGAAGAAGATCATTGTCGTGCCGTTGCGCATCGTCAACGTGGTGGGGTAGGATCACAACATGGTTCGCAGCATTCATTCTCTGGCTTTGCTTGGCTGTCTCGCCCTCGGCGGCTGTTTCCAACCGCTGTACGGCACCCGCGAGAACGGCGGCCTTGCCGTGCAGCAAGGTCTGGCGGGCGTCGCCATTGAGATGCAGGGCGAACGCCTGGCGCATTATCTGCGCAATGAGCTGGAGTTTGGCCTCAGGGGCGGTGATCCCGCTGTGGTTCCTGTGACCCACCGGCTGGTCGTCACGGCAACACAGAGCACGGCTGCTGCGGTTGTCGACCGCCTGACCGGCACCGCCGAGAGCGGCTATATGACGATCACCGCGAAGTATGTGCTTTTCCCCAAGGGCAAGACGGTGGCGGAATCCGAAGGCGAGGCCCGCGTTCTCGTCAGCTATGACCGCAGCCAGCAGCGATTCGCCACGACCCGCGCCGCGCGCGACGCCGAGATTCAGGGTGCGAAGCAGATGGCCGAGCAGATCAAGACCCGGGTTGCAGCTTTCATGGCGAGCAAGCGCTAACCCCGCGATGGTCGCGATCGCCGCCCGCGAGGCCGAGGCCTTCGTCAGGAACGGCTTTTCCCGGTTTCCCGTCATCCTGATCTACGGCCCCGATGAAGGGCTCGTCTCCGAGCGGGCCGCCGCCATCGCCAGGGCGACAACAGCGGGCGATGCCGGCAACATCCTGCGCCTCGACGGGGAGGAGGTCGCTGCCGACCCCATGCGCCTTGCCGACGAGGCCAATGCCATCTCGATGTTTGGCGGCATGCGGGCCATCCGGGTGAAGGCCGGCGCGAAGAGCCTCGTTCCGGCGTTGGAGCCGCTGCTGTCCACGCCGCCGATCGATGCCCGGATCATCGTCGAAGCCGGCGACATCAAACCCAACCACGCCTTGCGGACCCTTCTGGAGAAGGCAAAGGATGTCGCCGCTCTGCCCTGCTACAGCGAGGACAGCCGTGATATCAGTCGTCTCCTCGATGGAATGCTGGAGGAAGCGGGTCTGACGATTGCACCTGACGCGCGCCAGATGGTGACGGGCCTGCTCGGCCTGGACCATCGCCGCTCGCGCATGGAGATTGAGAAATTAATCCTATATGCGAGAGGCTCTTCGCAGATCACCCGTGACGACATCGACGCCATCGTCACGGATGCCGCGACACTGTCCACCGATGCCGTGATCGATGCCACGTTCCTGGGGAAGCTCGATACGATCGAGACGGAAGCCCGCCGCGTTCTGGCGGATGGGCTGGATGCAGGTGTTCTGCTGGGCTTCGCGCTGCGCCACACTTTTCTTCTGCAGTCCATCAAACGCGGAACGGGCGCCAATCAGACCGTATCCGAATCGATCAAGGCCTTTCGGGTGTCGTGGAAGCGCGAAAAGGCCGTGGCCGAGCAGGTCAGCCGCTGGACGGAGGCCCGGCTGGAGCGCGCCGTGCAGATTCTCGGCGACGCAGTGCTCGCGATCCGGCGCAACGCGCCTCTCGCCGATGCGCTCGCCATCCGTGCCTTGTGGAGTCTCGCGCTGTCGTTGCAGCGCCGGTAGTTATTGGCGCAATCGGCGGCACAAGGCATCAAGCTGCTCCAGCGTCATGTAGCGGATACTCATGACGCCACCGCCTGCCTTGTGCTCGATCGCCACAGCGAGTCCCGTCACATCGCTCAGGGCTTTCTCCAGCGCACGTGTGTCGGCGTCCTTCTCCGCGCGCACCTTTGGGGTCCGTGCGGTTCCGGCCCCGGCACCCTCCGCCTCGCTCTGGACGATGCGCTCGACATCGCGCACGGTCAGTCCCCGTGCGACAACCTTGCGGGCGATCGCTTCGGGATCACGGACGGACAGCAGGGCGCGGGCGTGGCCGGCGCTGAGATCCCCGCCATTGACCAGCGCCTTCACGCTGGCCGGCAGCTTGGAAAGCCGCATGGTGTTGGCCACGTGGCTTCGGCTCTTGCCAACGACCTTGGCGAGGTCGGCCTGCACATAGCCGAACTGCTCCATCAGCTGCTCGTAACCTGCGGCCTCCTCGAGGGCGTTCAGATCGGCCCGCTGGACGTTTTCGATGATGGCGAGTTCAAGCGCTTCCTGATCGCTTGCCTCGATCACCACCACCGGCACATCATGCAGCCCGGCACGCTGGGCCGCGCGCCAGCGCCGCTCGCCCGCGATGATCTCAAATACATCTGGCATATCGCGCTTGGGCCGCACGACGATCGGCTGGATGATGCCTTTTTCCCGAATGGAATCAGTGAGCTCCTGAAGGTCATCCTCGGAAAACGACCGGCGCGGATTGAGCGGATTCGCCCGCACGAACTCGATGGGGACGCTGCGCTGGCCACGGGCCTTCTGCACCAGTGACGCCTCATCGACCGTGTCGCCAATCAGGGCAGCAAGGCCCCGGCCAAGACGGGACGGGCGGGCCTGGGGCGTTTCGTCAGCCATGACTCAGTTCCTTGTTCTTGCGTTTCAGGCCGCAGCCTGAAGCTGGCGCTCGCGCTGGATAACCTCGGAGGCCAGTTTGAGATAGGCCTGCGATCCGGCGCATTTCAGATCATACAGCAGCACCGGCTTGCCATGTGAGGGGGCCTCCGACACACGCACATTGCGGGGGATCACGGTGTCATACACCTTTGCACCGAGAAACTGGCGGACATCCGCAATCACCTGGGCTGCAAGGTTGTTGCGCGGATCGAACATCGTCAGAACAACCCCGTGAATCGAAAGACGCGGGTTCAGCCCGTTGCGCACCTGTTCCACCGTCCTGAGCAACTGGCTCAGTCCCTCCAGCGCGAAGAACTCGCATTGCAGCGGGACCAGCACGGCATCTGATGCCGCCATGGCATTGACCGTCAAAAGATTGAGCGACGGCGGGCAATCGATCAGAACGTAGTCATAGCGTATCGGCGATGATGTGTCCGCCTCGAGGATTGTCAGCGCGTCCCGCAGGCGAAAGCTGCGGTCCTTGTGCGAAGCCAGTTCCAGCTCCGCCCCCAGCAGATCCATGCTGGAAGGAGCCAGATGCAGGCGCGGCACGGCAGTTGGCACGATGGACTGACGCAAGGTTGCGTCGCCCATCAGCACATCATAGGTCGATGAGGCGCGGTCCTTGGCGGCAAGCCCCAGGCCGGTCGAGGCATTTCCCTGCGGATCGAGATCCAGGATCAGGACATTCTCACCAATCGCCGCCAGCGCGGTACCCAGATTGATGGCTGTGGTTGTCTTTCCAACCCCGCCCTTCTGATTGGCGACAACAAGGATCCGCGGTTTTCCAAGCAAAGCTGTCAACACAGTGGGTTCCTTCCCGGTGGCGTCAAGCCCACCCCAAGGAAGGCTTTTTGCGCGACGCCGATGTCACAACCACGATTGCAGCGCCAGCGTCTGTCTGACTATGAATCAGATCGGCGCTCAAATTCCAAGATATAGTTGCAGCACGCAGCTCGTCATCAACATCTTGACCTTTCGGGAACAGCCCGCGCGCCCCCCGGGCCATCAATGGTTCGGCCAGTTCGAGCAGGTTACCCAGGGATGCGAGCGCCCTGGCGGAGACAATCTCGAATGCATCCGGCAGGTCGGCAACAACCGCCTCGATGCGGCCGCACTTTACATCGACGGGCAGTCCGGCAAGACGCGCCGTTTCCCGCAAAAATGCACATTTCTTGCCATTGCTCTCGACAAGACACATCCGAAATCCCGGTTTCTCGGCCAAAGCCGCAGCAACCACAAGGCCTGGGAAACCGCCACCACTGCCAAGATCAATCCATCGCTTAACGTCGCCCGCCAGCGGCACCAACTGCAGGGAATCGGCAACATGGCGATTCCAGACATCAGCAATGGTGCTGGACGACACAAGGTTGATCCGGGGTTGCCATTTCTGCAACTGGGTAACGATGATCTCCATTCGCCTGAGTGTTTCACGTGAAACATTCCGCTGGATCTGCGGCGGGATTGATTCGAAACTCATGCGCCACAAACCCTGGAGTTCTTGCTCACCGGCATGGTCCTGGTGTCAGCCGACCACATTCGCGACGCCTTTTCGACGCTTCGCGTGGGCAGCGACCAGACCCAGGGCAGCAGGTGTCATGCCCTCAATCTGCCGCGCCTGAGCAATGGACCGGGGGCGAATCAAATTGAGCTTCGATCGCACCTCATTGGAGAGCCCAGCAATGGAATTGAAGTCACCGCTGTCGAAAACCGACAGATCAAGCCCTTCGTCGCGCCGGATACGCTCGACGTCGTCACGCTGACGGTCGAGGTAAACAGCGTATCGCGCGTCGATGCTGATTTGTTCCGCTATCGAATCGGACACAGATCGTAGCTCGGGCCAAACGCCGCAGAGATCGGCCCAGTCCAGGTGCGGATAGGACAGAAGTTCAAAGGCCGACCGGCGGACACCGTCCTGATTCAGATCAAGGCCTGCTCTCTGCCCTTCCGTCGGCGACACCGTCAACCCCTTGAGCTGAACTGCGGTGTCCCGAAGCTGGCGCGACTTCTCCGCGAAGGCCAGGCCCCTGCGGGTGTTGACCAGGCCCAGCGAGAGGCCGAAATCGGTCAAGCGCCGATCCGCATTGTCGGCCCGCAGCGCCAGACGGTACTCCGACCGCGATGTGAACATGCGGTATGGTTCCGTGACCCCTTTTGTCACCAGATCATCAAGAAGCACGCCGGTGTAGGAATCAAGGCGGGAAAACTGGACGGGATCAGCGCCGGAAGCCCGCCTTGCTGCGTTCAGTCCAGCGACCAATCCTTGAGCCGCTGCCTCCTCATAGCCCGTCGTGCCATTGATCTG